>NZ_SMJY01000090.1:0-23001 GCF_004348355.1 Micromonospora sp. KC721
GTCCTTGGCGACCTGGACCAGGTGGTCCAGGTGCTGCGCGCGAGCGACCCGGCGGAGGAGTTGTACGTCCGCTGGTCGTTGGGGCCGGACGTGGACCTGGGTGCGGGTGGGCCGGAGCAGTCGAGCAAGGACGCGCTCACCGGCATCGACCTGCCGGGGCTCTCCGCCAACCCGCTCGCCGTGGAGGAGTGGTGGGGGCAGCGACCGTTGCGCCTGTGGGTGGCCCGGCGGCTGTACGACTACCGGCATCTGCGGGAGCTGCGCGGCCCCGGGGTGCGGCCGTGGGTGCTGGTGGGTGAGCAGTGTGGGCGCGGGCCCGACAACGAGCCGCTGGTCCGCTGCGACCGCCCGGTGGCGTGGGTGTCGGAGCGGGCGCTCCGGGAGGCGGACCGGGCGGTGGAGGAGCAGGCGTCCACCGAGTGGGGCCCGCTGCACCGGGCGGATTAGCCGCCCGAACCGGACGCCCGCCGCCCGCCCGCCCGAGGTCTGACGGTTCCGGGGATGTGTGGGTCGGGGGATGCCGTTAGCCTCTGGGGTCCAAGAGGTCGCCCGCCGTGGTGGCCGTGGACGGGGAGGACGGATGAGGCTGCCGCGTTCCGGCGCCGGCTGGACAATCGCGGTCTTCGGCGTCCTGGCGCTGCTGCTCGGCGCGCTCGGTCTCGTCTGGCCCGAGACACAGCTGCGGCTGCTCGGCTTCCAGGTGCCGGCGCGACGGGAGGTCGGCGACTACACCGGCACGTTCTTCACCGCGGCTTCGATGGCCTCGTTCAACATGGGGGCCTACTACCTGCTGGCGGCGGCCACCGAGTGGCGGGCCTTCTACCGCTTCACCGTGGTCTTCCGGCTGGTCACCTTCACCGTGTTCACGTTGATCGTGCTGGCCGAGGTGGCACCGGCCGAGTTCTTCGGGGTGGCCCTCTGGGAAGGGCTCGGCGCGGTCGCCACCGCGGTTGGCCTGCGGTGGGACGCCCGTCGTGTCGCCGGCCCCGGCTCCGCCGTCGGTACGGTCGGCTGAGCGGCCCGGTGGGACAGGTATTTTCGAACCCGTGACCGACACCCCGTCTGGCGCCCTGCGGCTGCCCATTGTGCCCGGTCTGACCGATCTGCGGGTGTTCGCCCGGGGTGGCTATGCCACCGTCTACAAGGCCACCCAGATCTCGGTGGGGCGAGAGGTCGCCGTCAAGGTGGAGAACCGGACGCTGGACAGCGAGCGGGACCAGGCCCGGTTCCTCCGGGAAGCGCGTGCCGCCGGCCGGATGTCGTCCCATCCGCACGTGGTGGACCTCTTCGACGTCGGGGTCACCGTCGACCAGCACCCATATCTGATCATGGAACTCTGCGACGGCTCGTACGCCGAGCGGATGCGCACCTCCCCGCTCGGTGCCGCGGAGGCCCGTGACCTCGGCGTCAAGATCGCGGACGCGCTCGCCCACTCACACGCGGCGGGGGTGCTGCATCGCGACGTGAAGCCGGCGAACATCCTCTACTCGCACTTCAATCCGGCCGTCCTCGCCGACTTCGGGCTCGCCGTGCTGGCCGAGGCGCGCGACGCCTCGGTCACCCTGGAGGTGCTGACCCCCGCGTACGCGCCGCCGGAGACGTTCAACCACGACCCCCCCTCGCCGGCCGTCGACGTGTACGCGCTCTGCGCCACCCTCTACGCGGTGATGTACGGTCGCCCGCCGCGCTGGCAGTCCGAGCGGAACCCGAGCCTGGTCACCGTACTGGAGCTGTTCAACCAGCCGATCCCGGAGCTGCCCGGGGTGCCGACCGAACTGGTCGACGTGCTGCGTGCCGGGATGTCCAACGATCCCGGTGCCCGCCCGTCCGCGATCGAGCTGCGCGACCTGCTCCGCGCCCTGCCGTTGGACCCGGCCTCGGCGCCGGTCAGTGGCGCCCCGGTGAGCGGCACCCCGGCCCCGGGCGGTGCCACCACCACCGGCGGCAGCATCTTCGGCAGGTACACAGTGGACCCCTCCGGCCCGCCCCGGCCGCCGGCGGCGGGTAGCCAGCCGCCAGCGCAGCCGGGCCGGCGGCGGCGACGGTGGTTCCTCGGCGGTGCCGGAGTGCTCGCCCTGGCCGCGTCGGCGAGCGCCGGGGCGTGGGTGGCCGGTGGTGCCCCGCTGGTGGTCGCGCCGACCCCGACCCCGGTGGCCGGCGCCACCTCCGGTCCGACCGCGAGCTGGGGCACCCTGCCCGGATGCTCGGGGGCGACCATGGCGTCCCTGCCGCCGGGGGCCGGCTGCACGTCGCAACTGGAGTGCTTCGGGCCGGTCCGGCTGCGTGGGGGGCGGGCCGAGGCGGCCGAGGTCTCCTGCGACGGTCGGCACACCTGGGAGACCTACGCCCAGGGCGAGCTACCGGTCGCGCTGGTCGACGCGGAGCACGCCGAGATCGTCGCCCATCCGGCCGTGAATCAGGTGTGCAGTCTGCGGACCTTCCGGTTGACCAGCGGGATAGAGCAACCTCAGGGGTGGCGCCTGGAGGTGCTGCCGCCCAGCACCGGCTCCGACCGGACCTACCGCTGCCTCGCCGGCAGGGGCGTCAACGCGCTGCTGGCTCCCACCCTCACCGGTCGTTGAGGCCCAGCTGGGCGCGGACCGCCGCACTGTCCAGGGCGTCCAGGGTGTCGGCGTCGAGACCGGCGGGCAGGACGTCAGGCTGATCTGACGGTGCCTCACCGGTGCTCGACCGGTCGGTCCGCTCGCGCGCCGCGGCCACCGCCGTGCCGGTGATGGTGGTGAGCACGACGCAGAGCAGCGCCAGCCCCACCATGAGGAGGTTGGCGGGATGCCAGACGACCAGTGCCGCCAGCGTCGCGACGGCCGCGAGCGACGCGAGCAGCGCCACGACGCGCGCGTCCGGCCGGAGGATTCGCCTCACCCAACAAGCATCGCCGCGTCGCGCCGGGTGTCAAGCCGGGGTGTCGGACCGGTGCGCCCACCGCGACGGAACGGTGACGCCTGGAGACGGTACGGAGAAAACCAGCGTCGATCATGAAAAATTCGTTACATCGGTCGAAAAAATCGGATGCTTTACGGCGTTTGTCGGGCTGCTGGTGTTGCCATTCGTCCCTAGAGTGACGGAGGCCGAGAGGGTTGCCCTCTTCGGCAGTCCCCATCCTTTACCGGAAGGCATCCACATGCCACGTACGTCCCGGTCCCTGGCCGCAGCCGGAGTCGCCGGCCTCTTCCTCGCCGGATCGGTGGTCGCGCCCGCGACCGCGTCGCCGAGCAGCGCCAACTGGGGCCGTCCGACCACGTCGGACCGCACCAGCTCGGCCGAGGCCAAGCGGGTCGACCGCGTGCCGACGCCCAAGCTCGACTGGTACGCCTGCTACGGCTACGCCGAGTGCGCCACGGTCAACCTGCCGCTCGACTACGACCAGCCCAAGGGCGCCACCACCGAGATCGCCCTGCTGCGGGTCAAGGCCCGCGACCGGCAGGCCCGGATCGGCAGCCTCTTCGTCAACCCGGGCGGACCGGGCGGCTCCGGCACCGACATCGCGCTCAACGCGCCGTACTTCCTCTCCGACGAGGTGCTGGACCGGTTTGACGTGGTCGGGATCGACCCGCGCGGCGTCGCCGCCAGCCAGAACGTCAAGTGCTTCCCCTCGGTGAAGGACCAGACCCGGGCGTACGCCGGGCTGAACGTGGCCTTCCCGTGGACGAAGGCCGAGGAGAACGCGTACATCGCCTCGTCCCGGGCGGTCGGCAAGGCCTGCTCCACCACCGGAAAGCCGCTCACCGGCGCCATGTCGACCGCCGAGGTGGCCCGCGACATGGACGTGCTGCGGCGGGCCGTGGGCGACAAGAAGCTGACCTACCTCGGCTTCAGCTACGGCAGCGCGCTCGGCCAGTACTACGCCAACATGTTCCCGGACCGGTTCCGTGCGGTCGTCGTCGACGGTGTGCTCGACCCGAACGCCTGGGTCGGCCAGGGCAAGGCCCGCGACCAGCTCCAGGAGACCCGGCTGCGTAGCGCCGACGGGGCGTACAAGGCGCTGCGCGAGATCCTCGACCGGTGCAAGAAGGCCGGTGCGGAGAAGTGCTCCATCGCCGCCAACCCCGTCGCCGCGTACGAGAAGGTGGCGAAGCGGCTGCAGAAGGCTCCGCTGGTGATCGAGGACCCGGATTTTGGCACCGTCACCATCAAATACTCCGACTTCGTCAGCGCCAGCCTCGGCGCGCTCTACAGCCCGAACGGCTACTCCGACATCGACGCCATCACCGCCGAACTGCTGGCCCTCATCGAGCCGGCGTCGGTGAGCCCGGCCCGGCGGGCGGAGGCGAGCAAGAGCCTCACCGCGCGGGCCGAGCGGGCCCGCCAGCAGCGCCGGTTCGACTTCCCGTACTACAACGGGCTGGAGACCTTCCTCGGGGTCGACTGCACCGACGGGTACCACCCGAAGAAGGTCGCCGACTGGCCGGCGCTGAGCGCCGCGGAGGACAAGCGCGCCCCGTACTTCGGCCGGGCCTGGGCCTGGGCCACCGCGTCCTGCGGCCGGGACGCCTGGACCGTCCGGGACGAGGACGCCTACACCGGTCCGTTCAACCGGAAGACCGCCGCCCCGGTGCTGGTGGTCGGCAACTACTGGGACCCGGCGACCAACTACGACGCGGCGGTCAGCTCGGCCAAGCTGCTGCCGAACAGCCGGCTGCTCAGCAGCGACAACTGGGGTCACACCGCGTACGGCACCTCGGACTGCGCCACCGGGGCCATCGACGCCTACCTGCTCAACGGCACGCTGCCGAAGAAGGGCACCGTCTGCGTCGGTGACGTGCAGCCCTTCATGGACCTGCCGGAGGAGCCCGAGGTGACCCGGGCCGCCGAGTCGAAGAGCACGCTGGCCCGCGAGGGCCGGCCGGCCCGGGGCGAGCCGAAGCGGCTCCCGCCGGTCGTCGCGCCGCTGCCCGCGGTGGGGATTCTCACCCTCCGCTGACAGACACCGGGGTACGACGGGTGCTCGGGCCACCCGTCGTACCCCGGTCCCCTTCGGACATCCGGACGATCACCGCAGTGGAGTGCGGCGGCTACGCTGGGTGCTTCGCAGGCCCGTGCCCGTCAGCGAGGTAGCCGATGTACCACCTCTTCACCCACCGGCTCCGTTCGGTCGCCACCACTCTGGCGGTGGCCATGACTCTGAGCCTCTCCGCGGCGGCCGGCTGCGACAACCGGCGGGAGCCGTCGCTCCCCTCGGTGCTGGACAAGCTCCGCGAGTCGCAGATCGACGGGCAGCCGCGGATCAGGATCGGCGTCGCCGCCACCGAGCCGTTGATGGGCGAACTGCGCAACGGCACCTACGTCGGCTTCGACGTCGAGATCGCCCGGTACATCGCCTCCTCACTCGGCTACGAGGGCGACCAGCGGATCGAGTTCGTCCCACTGGCCACCGAGGACCGCATCCCCGCCCTGCAGGGTGGAGTGGTGGATCTGGTCGTCTCCAGCTTCTCCATGAACGAGGACCGCAAGAAGCTGGTCGCCTTCGCCGGGCCGTACTTCGTCACCACCCAGGAGGTGATGGTGCCGAACCGGCTCAAGGACAGGATCCGCACCATCGAGGACCTTCGCGACCCCGGGTACAAGGTCTGCACCAGCGGCGGCTCCACCACCGAGGCCGAGCTGGAGAAGCACCAGATCAAGGCGCTGGTGGTGAAGCGGGTCGCCGACTGCGTCAAGGGCATCCGGGAGGGCCGGTACGACGTGGTCAGCTCCGACGAGACGATCCTGGCCGGCTTTCTCTCCCAGCACCCGACCGAGTTCGAGATCGTCGACATGCCGTTCGGCACCAGCGAGACGCTCGGCATCGGGGTGTCGATCGGTGATCCCGCGCTGCGCGACCTGGTCGCCTTCTTCCTCGACAAGAGCTACCAGCAGGGTCGCCAAGGGCTGACCAGTCCCTGGCTGGCCGCGTACCACCGGACCCTCGGGCCGTGGATGAAGCAGCCCAAGACGCAGCCGCAGCCGCTGGACGTGCCGAAACTGGTGGACTTCGACGACAAGGCGCCCCGGCGGTGAGCGCCCCGGCGGCGCCCGTCACGCAAGGCGTGGCCCTCGCCGGGGCGTACCAGGACGGGCCGGACCGGGCCGAGCGGCGGGCCCGCGCCAGCCAGTCCTTCTGGACCGCATTGGTCGGCGTGCCCGCGGTCTTCTCCGTGCTGCGCCTCGGCGTGGAGGCCGGCGGGGAACTCCAGACCACGCTGCTGCTGGTGGCGAACGTCGGCCCGGTCAACCTGCTGGCCGGCTTCCTCACCACGGCCGCACGGCTGCTCTCCACCGGCCTGGTCGCCGTGTTCGCCCTCGGTGCGGTGCTGCGGGTCAGCGTGGAACGGATGCCCCCCGGCATCCGCCGGCCGCTCTTCGTCCGCTGGATGGACATCGTTCCGGCCTGGTTCGTGGTGGCCAGCTTCCTGCTCGCCCTGGTCACCTGGCCGCTGCTCTATCTGCCGCTGCTCATCCCGGCGTTCGTCGCCGCGTTCCAGCTCACCCCGGCCCGGCTGCACGAGCAGCGGATACCTCGGTTGCTCCTGCTCGCCGCGCTCCTCGCCGGGTACGGCTGGCTGCTCGCCCCCACCCTGATCGAGGCCGGGCGGCAGCGGGAGGTGCTGGCGTTGCTGCTGTTCGTCGCCCCGCCGGTGTTGGCGTTGGGCGTCACCGGCCCACTGCCGGCGGCGGTGATCCGGCCCCTGGCCTCGGTGACCGAGGCGGCCGTGCTGGCGATGCTGGTCTGGGCGGCGCTGCCGGTGATCAGCACCCCCGTGCTGCCGCTGACGGTCACCACCGTCGAGTCCACCGAGGGCGTCACCGAGGACGTGCGGGGGCACGTGGTCACCGTCGACGACGTCAACCTGGTGCTGCTCCAGGAGCGGGGCGGGGTCCGTTACCTGCCGGTGGACCGGGTACGCGCGCAGGTGCTCTGTCCCGGCGAGGAGGAACTGCCCCGACGCCAGCTACGGGTGCGGGACATGCACGTCGAGGACTCGCTGCTGGAGGGGCTGGGCCGCCGGGTCCGCCCGGTGCACCGGATCGACGCGGCCTGCCGCACGGCGCGCTGAGTGGGGGTGGCCGCACCTCGGCCCACGCGGCCTGCTGCGGGCGTGTGCCCAGCGATCGTGTTGGTGCCCCTGCCCGAGCCCCGCGCTCTACAGGGGGGCGCTGCGGCCGTCGTGCCGGGCGAACACCGTCAGCGCGTCGGTGTCGCTGTGTTGGGAGCGCACGTACTCATCAGCCCACGCGGCGGCGTCGGGGTAGCTCGACCCGGCAGTGACCCGGGCGCAGGCGACGTCCACGTCGAAGATCGTGCGCCGGAGCTGTACCCCCGTCGGGCCGAGCAGAGCCCAGAAGGCACCGGGACCGCCGTACGGCATACCGACGCTGCCCGGATTGACGACGAGCCGGCGGTCGACCAGTCGGACGAACGGCATGTGGGTGTGCCCGCAGACCACCGTGCGGACCTCGGCCGGCACTGCGGCGAGCACATCCACCCAGTGCTCCAGCCGCGAGTCGACCAGGACGACCTCCCCGTCGTCGCGGGGTGTGGCGTGACAGAAGAGCACCGGACCGATGCCGCCGATCTCCAGGGTGACCGTCAGCGGCAGCGCCGCCAACCGGGCGACCTGGTCGTCGCGGAGCTGCCCGGCCGCCCAGTTCGAGACGTCGATCGGGCTGGGACGCCCGGCCCGGGCCTCGACCAGTTCCCGGTCGGCGTTGCCGCGTACCCAGCGCACCTGGTCGCCGAGCCCGGCTAGCCGGTCCAGCACCTCCACCGGCTGCGGGCCCGCTGCGACGTCGCCGTTGACCACGATCAGATCGGCGCTCGCCACGTCTGGTTCGGCCAGTACGGCCTCCAGCGCCGGCAGGACCCCGTGTACGTCGGACAGGACAGCGACTCGGTAGAGCATGGCTCCACCGTCACCATCCTGAGCCGACATGTCGAGGGATTCTGCGTCGGGCAGAAGCGGCGAGCCGGTCCCGGGCGCCTTGATCGACTCGACTGTGCCGCAGGCGGGGCTGTCGCGGGTACGGGATGCCCCGGCTGCGGCAATCGGGTGTCGATCAAACCCGGCCGGGTGGCGTCAGACCCGCGCGCGGCGGGCCAGGCGCTCCGGGTCGAGGATGATGATGCTCTTGCCGTCCAGCCGCAGCCAGCCACGGGAGGCGAAGTCGGCCAACGCCTTGTTGACCGTCTCCCGGGAGGCGCCGACGAGCTGGGCGATCTCCTCCTGGGTCAGGTCGTGGGTGACCCGCAGGACACCGCCGTCGCGGGTGCCGAACCGGCCGGCCATCTGCAGCAGGTTCTTGGCGACCCGGCCGGGCACGTCCGTGAAGATCAGGTCGGCCAGCGAGTCGTTGGTCCGGCGCAGCCGGCGGGCCAACACCCGCAGCAGCTGCTCGGCGATCTCGGGCCGGTTGTTGAGCCAGGGCCGCAGCGCCTGCTTGCGCAGGCGTACCAGTCGGGTGTCGGTCACCGCGGTGGCCGTCGCCGTACGCGGACCGGGGTCGAAGAGCGACAGCTCGCCGACCATGTCCGACGGGCCCATCACCGCGATGAGGTTCTGCCGGCCGTCGGCCGCCCGGCGCCCCACCTTGATCTTGCCCGACAGGAGGATGTAGAGACTGTCGCCGGGCTCGCCCTCGTTGAACACGACCTCGCCCTTGCGGACGTCGATCGTCTCCATCTCCTTGGCGAGTGCCTCGGCAGCCTCCGGGTCGACACCCTGGAAGATCCCGCTGCGGGCCAGTACCTCGTCCATCGCGCACCTCCGGTTGCGCGCCGCCGTCCGTCGGCCGGGTCCGCCGTCCGCTTATCCCTCGCGCGCCGCCAAGTCTAAGTGCATGTGAGCACGAATCAGAGCTGCACCCCTCGAAACTTGATCGTTGGACGTAACCTTCCCGACCTGATCAAGGGCTAGTATCCGGCGACCCGTCACTTCGGGTCGCCGCGACGGGGCCGTAGGGTGACCGCCGTGCTGACCGAGCCCTTCCTCACCACCCGCCCCGAGGACGGATGGGACATCCCGCTGTTGGTGTGGCGGGCCGAGACGCCCCTGCGGGCGGTCAGCTCGGGCCCCCTCGGCGGCGGGATCGGGGTACGGCACTGGGTCGTCAACGCGACCGTGCCGATGTCGTATCACCACGACGACCCGGCGGACCACCTGGCCGCGCTCGCCGACCGGCTCGGCCTGGCCGGGCCCGGGGTCGGCCTGCTGACCGGCGTGGACGTCGCCGAGGTGGTGCGCCGGGTCGACACCGGCGTCCGGGTCTGGGCGACGGTCGGGCTGGGCAACCCGGTGCAGGCCGCCGCGCCAGCCCCGGCAGCGCCAGCCCAGCGGGTGGGCACGGTCAACATCGTGGCGTACGTCCCGGCGGCGCTCGGCGACGCAGCCCTGGTCAACGCCGTCGCCACCGCGACCGAGGCGAAGACCCAGGCGATCCGGGAGTTGGGTCCGATCGCCACCGGTACGCCCACCGACGCGGTCACCGTCCTCTGCCCCGCCGACGGGCCGGTCGAGCCGTACGCCGGCCCCCGCTCCACCTGGGGCGCGCCGCTGGCCCGGGCGGTGCACGCCGCCGTCCGCGACGGCGGTGCCGTGCCCTGCGTGCCGTGGTCCGACCGGCGGGTGGCCGGGCGATTTCCGGCCGATCGGCGGGCGGCGGAGCGACACCCGCCCGGGTAGGGTCCCCGGCGATGCCCTCTTCCGTGCCTGTGCCCTACCGTTCCGCCCGCCGTGCCGCGCTGGCCGCCGGGGCGGTCCTCGCCGTGCTGCTGGCCGTCGGTTGCGGCCGGTCGGCGGACCCCGGGGCGGTCTGGCAACCCGGGGCTGGTGCCGGGGCCAGCAGTTCCCCGCCGCCCAGCGGCGGCAGTGCCGAGCAGCCCGCGCCGCGCGCGGCGATCTCGCTCTCCGCGACCGGCGACATCATCATGGGCAACGCCCCGTCCCGGCTGCCCGCGAACGGCGGTCGGGGATTCTTCGACGAGGTCGCCGACGCCCTCTCCGCCGACCTGGTGATGGGCAACCTGGAGGAACCGCTCACCGAGGACACCGGCACCGGCAAGTGCGCGCCGAACTCCACCGCCTGCTACCAGTTCCGGGCCCCGCCCGGTTACGCGGCGCACCTCAAGCAGGCCGGCTTCCAGCTGCTCAACCAGGCCAACAACCACGGCCACGACTACGGGCCGCAGGGCTACGCGAACACCCGCAAGGCGCTGGAGGAGCACGGCCTCAAGCACACCGGGGCACCGGACCAGATCACCGTGGTCGACGTCAAGGGCGTGAAGGTGGCGGTGGCCGGCTTCTCGTCGTACGCCTGGTCGAACAGCCTGACCGACATCGACGCCGCCACCGCGGTCGTCACGAAGGCCGCCACCATGGCCGACCTCGTCGTGGTGCAGGTGCACATGGGCGCCGAGGGCGCCGACAAGACCCGGGTGAAGCCCGGCACCGAGATCTTCTACGGCGAGAACCGGGGCGACCCGATGAAGTTCTCCCACGCCGTGATCGAGGCCGGCGCCGATCTCGTCGTCGGGCACGGCCCGCACGTGCTGCGCGGCATGGAGTTCCACCAGGGCCGGCTGATCGCGTACAGCCTCGGCAACTTCGCCGGCGGCGGCCGGTCGCTCAACCCGAGCGGTCGGCTGGGCTGGGGCGGAGTGCTGAAGGTGTCGCTGCACCCCGACGGCAGCTTCGCCGGCGGCTCGTTCACCTCCACCCGGATGAACTCCGTCGGCAAGCCGACCATGGACCCGGCGAACCAGGGTCTCGGCCTGGTCCGGCAGCTCAGCCGCAACGACTTCCCCAGCACAGCGGCCCGGTTCGGCGCCGACGGGACGATCAGCGCGCCGGAGGCCGGCTGAGCCGGCGGGCGTGGCCGACCGGTGGTCGTAGCGGCGACGTAGGCTGGCCGGCGTGACTGTCAGCTCTCCCGACCGGGCCGAGACGGACCTCGGTCGTACCCGACGGGCCCGGCGGATCGGTCGGGCACTGACCGAGGCGCACCCCGACGCGCACTGTGAACTCGACCACGCCAATCCGCTGGAACTGGCCGTCGCCACCATCCTCTCGGCGCAGTGCACCGACAAGAAGGTCAACGAGGTCACCCCGAAGCTCTTCGCCCGCTACCGGGAGGCCGCCGACTACGCGGGGGCGGACCGGGCCGAACTGGAGGAGCTGATCCGGCCGACCGGTTTCTACCGCAACAAGACCAGCTCGCTCATCCGGCTCGGCCAGGCCCTGGTGGAGCGGTACGACGGTCGGGTCCCCGGCAGGCTGGCCGACCTGGTGACCCTGCCCGGCATCGGGCGCAAGACCGCCAACGTGATCCTCGGCAACGCTTTCGACGTCCCGGGGATCACCGTCGACACCCACTTCCAGCGCTTGGTGCAGCGGTGGCGGCTGACCGCCCAGACCGACCCGGTGAAGATCGAACACGAGATCGGGGCGCTCTTCCCGAAACGGGAGTGGACCATGCTCTCGCACCGGATCATCTTCCACGGCCGGCGGGTCTGCCACGCCCGCAAGCCCGCCTGCGGAGCCTGCACGCTGGCGAGGCTCTGCCCGGCGTACGGGACCGGGCCAACCGAGCCGGCCGCCGCCGCGAAGCTGCTCAAAGGCCCCCGCGCCCGGGACCTGGCGGCCGCCGCCGGAATCGACCCGGACCTGGTGCCGGCACAGGCGGTCGCCGCGGAGGTGCCGTGAACCGGCGACTCGCCGCCCTGCTCGTCCCCGCGCTGCTCGCCGTCGCCGGCTGCACCGGCACCGAAGCGCAGCGGTCCACCACCCCGACCGGCCGGGCCGAGCGGCCGTCACCGTTCGCCGACTGCGCCGCACTCACCCGCCCGCCGGGCGACGCCGCGCCCGGGCCGGCGGGTAGGCCCACGCCCGGGCCGGCCGCGACCGTCACCGCGGGTACGCCCGCGCCGACCGCCTCGCCGGCCGGCGACGGGAGTCGCCTGCCCGCGCTGACCCTGAGCTGCTTCACCGGCGGTGCCCCGGTGGCCTTGCGCGACATCCAGGGTCCGGTCGTGATCAACCTCTGGGCCTCCTGGTGCCCGCCGTGCCGCAAGGAACTCCCCGCCTTCCAACGGCTCAGCGAACGGACCGCCGGCCGGCTCCAGGTGCTCGGCGTCAACAGCCGGGACACCCGCACCGCGGCCCAGTCGATCGGAGAGGACTTCGGCATCCGTTTCCCCGTCCTGGTCGACCAGGGTGAGGCGCTGCAACGCGAGCTGAGGCGCAACGCCATCCCGCTCACCGTGCTGGTCGACGCCGAGGGCCGGGTCCGCCACGTCGACGCCAGCGGCGCCCTCGACGACGTCCGTCTCGCCGCGCTGGTGCGGCAGCACCTCGGCGTGGCGGTGCCGGCGTGAACGGGGTGCGCCGGTGACCGGCCGTCCGCCCGACTGGATGGGCCCGCTGCTGGCCCGGCTCGGCACCGCCCGGGCCGAGGACTTCACCCGGCTCACCACCCCCGAGGAGGGCGGCCGGGAGAGCGCCGTGCTGGTGCTGCTGGGCGAGGAACCGGCGGTCGGGCCGGACGTGCTGGTCCTCCAGCGCGCCGCGACGTTGCGCAACCACGCCGGCCAGCCGGCGTTCCCCGGCGGCGCAGCCGACCCGGAGGACGCCGACGCGCCGGCGACCGCGCTGCGCGAGGCCAACGAGGAGGTCGGGCTCGACCCGTCCAGTGTCACCGTCCTGGCCGAGCTGCCCCGGCTCTGGATCCCGGTCAGCGAATTCGTGGTGACGCCGGTGCTGGCCTGGTGGCACACGCCACACCCGGTGCACCCGCGCGAGCCGGCCGAGGTCGCGCACGTCGCCCGGCTGCCCGTCGCCGAGCTGGTCGACCCGGAGAACCGCATGCAGGTACGCCACCCGAGCGGCTGGATCGGTCCGGCCTTCTCCGTCCGGGGCATGCTGGTCTGGGGATTCACCGGCGGGGTGCTCGCCACACTGCTGGAGATGGGCGGCTGGGCCCGCCCGTGGCCGCGCGGCCGGGTGGTCGATCTGCCGCCCACCGGGGGCGCCCCGGCGCCGTCGGCGGGCACCGACGAGGTGGACGAGATGGCCGGTCCGCTGACCTGACCGTCACGTTCCGCATGCGCAGCGCCCCGGTCGGGCGTGCTGCCCGTACCCTTGACCCGTGTCCGCCGTGGATCTCCTTCTGCTCCTGCTCATGCTCGTGTTCGCGATCAGCGGATACCGCCAGGGCTTCGCCATCGGGGCGCTGTCGCTCTCCGGCTTCTTCCTGGGCGCGTTGCTCGGCCTCCAGGTGGGCCCGATGTTCGCCCGGCAGTTCGTCGACAGCGGCACCCGGGTACTGGTCTCCCTGATCGCGGTCTTCGGGCTGGCGGTGCTCGGGCAGGCGCTGGCGGGCTGGCTCGGCTCACACCTGCGCAGGACGATCACCAACGACGTGGCGAAGCGGGCCGACGACATCGGCGGTGCGTTCGTGTCACTCTTCGCGGTGATGCTGGTGGCCTGGCTGGTGGCCGTCCCGCTCGGCTCGTCCTCGCTGCCGTGGCTGGCCGCCTCGGTCAAGAACAGCGCCCTGCTCAACGTGGTGGACCAGGTTCTGCCGGACCAGGCCCAGGAGCTCTCCACCGCGCTGCGCGACACGGTGGACACCAACGGCTTCCCGGAGGTCTTCAGCGGCCTGGGCCGCACCCAGGCGCGGCAGGTGTCCCCGCCCGACCCCGCGCTCGCCGGTTCCCAGGTGGTGGCGAACAGTCAGCGCTCGGTGGTGAAGGTGCTGGGGTCCGCGCCGAGCTGCTCCCGCCGCATCGAGGGCTCCGGTTTCGTGTACGCCGACGACCGGGTGATGACCAACGCGCACGTCGTCGCCGGCACCCGCTCCGTCGCGGTCGAGCTGCGCGGCGAACGGTACGACGGTGAGGTGGTCGTCTACGACCCGGACCGCGACCTGGCGGTGCTGCACGTGCCGGGGTTGCCCGGCCCGTCGCTGCGGTTCGCGGCAGGCACCGCCGGTATCGGTGCCGACGCGATCGTGCTGGGTTTCCCGCTCGACGGCCCGTACGACGCGCGCCCGGCCCGGATCCGGGACATCGACCGGATCACCGGCCCGGACATCTACTCCTCCGGCGACGTCACCCGGGAGATCTACACGATTCGGGCGCTGGTCCGCAGCGGCAACTCCGGCGGTCCGCTGCTCTCCTCGAACGGACTGGTGCTCGGGGTGATCTTCGCCGCCGCTGCGGACGACCCGAACACCGGCTTCGCGGTGACCGCCGCCGAGGCGCGGTCGGTGGCGCTGGCCGGCGCGGAGCGTACCAGCGGGGTGGGCACCGGCGACTGCACCTGACGCCCGCGGTCGCGCGGAGGGCCGGCAGGCCGGGTCGGCTAACCGTCCCGGCCGTCAGCGCGCAGCGGGTCGCCGGGTGGCCGGTCCCGCCAGACGGCGAACGTGGCGCAGGTGGCCGCCAGCACGGCCGCCCCGAGCAGCCAGCCGGCCAGCACGTCGCTGGTCCAGTGCACGCCCAGCGCGATCCGGCTCAGTCCGGTCACCCCGGCGAGCGCCAGCGCCGTCACCCAGAGCGCGCCCCGGGCCCCCGACCGGTCCCGGACGGCGGGCAGGAAGATCACCAGCAGCACACCGGCCGCCAGGGTGGCGTTCAAGGCGTGCCCGGACGGGAACGCGTACCCCGTCGCGTCGGACACCGGATCGAGCAGGTCCGGACGGTGGCGACCGACCAGCACCTTGAGCAGCGGGCCGAGCAGACCGCCGACGACCATCGTGGTGACCACCCAGACCGCCAGCCGCCGGGCGCCCCGACGCCACAACCCGACCACCAGCGCCAGCGCCGCGATCCGCAGCGGCCCCGGCCCGAACACCTCGGTCCAGAGGTTCATCGTCGACGTCCACGCCGGGTTGTCGAGCGCGTACCGGTGCATCGCGCCGGTCACCTCGACGTCCAGCGCGTGCAGCGGCGGCCAGCTTCCCGCCACCAGCGAGGCGAGCAGCGCGAACGGCACCAGCACCAGGAACGCCGCGACAGCGGCCAGGGTCAGGCGCAGGCCCAGCACATGGTCGCGGTCGAGCCGGCGGTCCCGCCAGGACCGGGCCGGGGAGCGTACCGGGGCACGGGTTTCCATGGGCGACTTGTTACCCAACGCCAAACCCGTCACGCCCGGCTCATCGGCCCCACTGCCGGAACCGGCGGATCGTCAGCGCGGCACCGGTGACCAGCGCGACGAGGATGGCCACCCCGGTCCAGAGCCGACGGGGCGCCGAGTCGTCCGTGACACCCGCCGGCCGGGCCTCCCACCGGGTCTGCTGGCGGGGGGCGGTGAAACCGAGGGGTTCGCTGCCGGTGCCGCCGGCGCGCGTGTCGTCCGCCGAGCCGGGGGCCGGACCGAAACCGACCACGCCCGGGGAGTTGTTGTCGTCGAGCGGGTTGTGGTGCACCAGCGGCACGTCTGTGGTCAACGCCGCGACCGGGTCGACCCGGCCGTACCCGAAACGGTCGTCGCGGCCGGCGGGCCCGATGTCCTTCGCGGTGGCCAGCAGCCGGTTCACCACGTCCCCGGCGGACATCTCCGGATACCGGGCCCGGACCAGGGCGGCGGTGGCCGCGACCAGCGGCGCGGCGAAGCTCGTGCCTTGGACCCCCCAGTAACCGCCGGGACGGGCCCCGACCAGCCGGGTGGCGGGCGCGCTGAGGACGGTGGCGCCGCCGGTGATCGAACCCGACCACAGATTCTCGCTGGCACCCTCCAACCCGGCCACGGCGATCACGCCCGGCTCCCGGGCCGGATACCAGACCCGGGGGCTGGTCGAGGTGGCGACGTTACCGGTGCAGGCGACCACGACGACGTCCCGGGCGAAGGCGTAGTCCAACGCGGCGGCCAGTGCCGGGCTATCCCCGCTGCCGCCCAGTGACAGGTTGATCACCCGGGCCCCGTGGTCGACCGCCCAGCGCACCCCCCTGGCGACGATCATCGCGTCGTCGTAGCGGTTCTCCTCGTCGAGCACCCGGACCGGCAGGATGCGCACGCCCGGTGCGAGCCCGGCCACGCCCTTCTTGTCGTCGTTGCGCCCGGCGATCAGGCTGGCCACCGTGGTGCCGTGACCCACCGGGTCGGGCTGGGCGGACCCGCCGGGGGAGACCAGGTCGATGCCGGGCAGCACCTGGCCGGCGAGATCCGGGTGGGAGCCGTCCACGCCGGAGTCGACCACGGCGACGACCACCCCGCGCCCGATCGAGGTGCGCCAGGCGGTGGTGGCCCGCAACTCCTCGAGCTGCCACTGGTCGTCGCGGATCCGGTCGGCCCGGGCGGCGGTCTCCACCGGGGCGAAATCTGGCTCGGTCAGCGGTCTGACGACCGCGGGCAGGGCGGCGGTGAGCGGCCGGTGACCGGCCGACGCCGGGGGCGGAGCCACACCGACGACCGTCACCGCGGTCGCCGCCGCGCCGAGCAGCGCCCGCCGGGCGAGCCGGTGCAGGCGGCTCGGGGAGCCGTACCGAACCCTGGTCACATCCTCAGCCATTCGTCCCGACGACAACATGCTGCTGGGAGATTACCGGTTTTCCCGCGTGTCCCGGGTCGTTCCGCGCCGGCCAGGTCACGGCACCGGAAGGTGTGCCAGCTGGACCAGGCGTACGCCCTCCCGCCGGGTCACCAACCGGGCTCGACCCGGGGGTAGCGGGCCCGGCCGGACCCCGCCCACGAGTTGCCCCTCCTCCGGGCTGCCGCTCATCACCAGACCGGCGGTGGCGAGTTCCCGCAACCGTTGCGCGATCGGCTCGTACTGGGTCCGGCCCGCGCCGCCGCACCGGCGGGTCAGCACCAGGTGCAGTCCGATGTCGCGGGCCTGCGGCAGATGCTCCGCCAGCCCGTGCAGCGGGTTCGTCGGGCCGCTGGACACCAGGTCGTAGTCGTCCACCAGTACGAACAGCTCCGGCCCGGTCCACCAGGACCGCTCCCGCAGCTGCGCCGGGGTGACCTCCGGCCCCGGCATCCGGGCCGTCATGTAGCCGGACACCGACTCGATCAGCTCGGTGGTGTACGGCGCCGCGCTGCCGTACCCGATGCAGTGCGGCAGTTCCTGGAGACTGAACAGGCTGCGCCGGTAGTCGACCACGATGATTCGGGCCTGCTCCGGGGTGAACCGGGTGGCGATCGAGGTGGCCAAGGCGCGGAGGAAGGACGACTTGCCGCACTCGGCGTCGCCGAAGACCATGAGGTGCGGCTCGGCGACGAAGTCCAGCAGCACCGGACGCAGGTCCGCCTCGGCCACCCCGACCGGGAAGGCCAGCCCGGTGCCGGCGGCGACGTCCAGTTCGGCGTACGGCAGCACCGGCGGCAGCAGGCGGACCGGTGGCGCCGGCGGGCCGGACCACGCCGCCCCGACCGCCTTGACCAGCTCGCCCGGGTCCGCTCCGGTCAGCTGCGGCAGGGCGGTGAGGAAGTGCAGACCCTGGGCGGTGACGCCCCGGCCGGGCGTCTTCTCGGGCACGGTCGCCGCCGCCGGCCGCTTCGCCACCGAATCCGACGGGTCGCCGAGGCGCAGCTCGACGCGGGAGCCGAACAGGTCGCGGATCCCCGGGCGGAAGTCCATCCAGCGCACCGCGCTCGCCACCACGTGCACCCCGTACGACAGGCCCCGGGTGGCCAGGTCGGTGATCAGGGGTTCCAGGTCGTCGTACTCGCTGCGCAGCGTGGCCCAGCCGTCCACGACCAGGAAGACGTCGCCGTACGGGTCGACGGTCGGCTGCCCGGCGGCGGCCAGCGCCCGGCGTCGCTGCCGCCAGGCCGCCATCGACTCCACGCCCAGCTCCGCGAAGCGGCGTTCCCGGTCGACCAGCACGGCGGCGATCTCGCCGACGGTGCGCCGGACCGTCGTCGGGTCGGCCCGCCCGGCCACCCCGCCCACGTGCGGCAGATCGCGCAGCGCGGCCAGCCCGCCGCCGCCGAAGTCGAGGCAGTAGACCTGCGCCTCGGCGGGGGTGTGGGTGAGCGCCAGCGCGGCGATCAACGTGCGCAGGGCGTGCGACTTGCCGCTCTGCGGCATGCCCACCACCGCGACGTGCCCGGCCGCCCCGTCCAGCGCCAGCCAGAGCAGGTCGCGGCGCTGCTCGAACGGCTTGTCGACCAGCGCCACCGGCACCTGGAGGGCGCCGTGCAGCTCGGGGTTGGCGACGGTGAGGCCGCGCTGCGGGTCGACGCCCGCCGGGCCGAGCAGTTCCTCCAGCGTGGGTGAGGGGCCCAGCGGCGGCAGCCAGACCTGGTGCGCGGGTGGGCCCTGCCCGGCCAGCCGGGCGACCAGCGTGTCGAGCAGGCTCTCCGTCTCCTCCTCCCCGGCGGGCGGCGTCGCGGGCGTGGCCGGTTCGGGCACCGGCACCAGGTGGGTGGAGAAGGTGAGCAGCCGGGGTGTGCTCCCCGCGCCGACACCGGCCGCGCCGCCCCGGCGGCGTACCGGCCCGGAGACGTACGCGGCCCGGAAGCGGACCAGCGGGTCGGTACCGGCCCGCAGGTACCCGTGCCCGGGGGAGCGGGGCAACTCGTGCGCGTCCGGCACCCCGAGCACCGTCCGGGACTCCAGGGCGGAGAAGGTCCGCAGCCCGATCCGGTACGACAGGTGGGTGTCCAACCCGCGTAGCCGCCCCTCCTCCAGGCGTTGGCTGGCCAGCAGCAGATGTACGCCGAGCGACCGGCCCAGCCGTCCGATCTGGACGAACAGGTCGATGAAATCGGGCTTGGCCGACAGCAGTTCGGAGAACTCGTCGCAGACGAGCAGCAGCGACGGCAGCGGGGCGAGTGGGGTGCCGGCGGCCCGGGCCCTCTCGTAGTCCCGCAGGCTGGCGAAGTTGCCGGCCCGGCGCAGCAGCTCCTGCCGGCGCATCAGTTCCCCGTTGATGGCGTCGACCATCCGGTCGACCAGCGGCAGCGCGTCGACCAGGTTGGTGATCACCGCGGCGGTGTGCGGCAGCCGGTCGAAGGAGGCGAAGGTCGCCCCGCCCTTGAAGTCGACCAGCACGAAGTTGAGCTGTTCGGAGCTGTGCGTGGCGGCGAGCCCCAGCACCAGCGTGCGCAGCAGCTCCGACTTGCCCGAGCCGGTCGCCCCGATGAGCAGCCCGTGCGGGCCCATGCCGTCCTGCGCCGACTCCTTGAGGTCCAGTTCGATCGCGCCGCCGTCGGCGCCCACGCCGATCGGCACCCGCAGCCGGTCCCTCGGCGCGCGGGGCGTCCAGCCCTGCTCGGCGGTGAACCCCTCCGGGTCGCCGATGCCGAGCAGTTCGGGCAGGCCCGGTTCCGTCCCCGGCGCGGCCTCGCCGCCCCGGACGGTACTGGCCAGCCGGAGCGGGGCGAGCCGTCGGGCCACCGCCTCGGCGTCCGCCGGGTCCAGCCGGTCGGCGGCACCCACCTCGGCGTGCTCCTCCGCCGACCACGAGTGCAGTCGCCCGTCGCGCAGTTCCAGCAGCAAGGCGTACCGGTCGAGCAGGCGGGGCGGCGGGGTGTCCAGGTCGATCACGGTGACCGCGTCGATGCCGCCGTCGCCGGTCAGGTCGACGGCGCCGGTCGGGTCGCCGCCGTCGAGCAGCACCACCACGTGCGGCCCGTCGGTGACCGGCCCGGCCGGATTGAACCGGGACCGGTTGGCCAGCACCTCGTCGAGGAGGCGTTCCAGCTCGGCGGCGGAGCTGGTGACCAGCCGCACCGGGCCGAGGGCGTCGGTGCGGCTCGGGTGATGGGCGTGCGGCAACCACTTCACCCACTCCCAGAGCTCTCGTCGTTCCGGGCCGGCGCAGACGGCGATCAGCAGCTCGTCCGGGGCGTGGAAGACGGCGAGCTGGGTGAGCACGGCCCGGGCCAGCGCCTGCGCGGCCGGGGAGCCGGTGTGCGGCGCGCCGCCGGGGCCGGGCTCGCCCTTGACGTACACCCGGGCGAAGCTGCGCAGCGAGAGCGCCACCGGCAGGTCCGGCACCACCGAGTACGCGTCGAGGAAGCGCCGCAACGCGCCGGCGGTCATCGGTTCCAGCTCCTCCAACGGCCGGGTGACCGGGGGAACCAGCGGGGTGGCGAGGGTCTGTGGCCCGACGGCGACCCGGACCACCGCGAAGTCGGGGTCGGCGGGGCGGCGCTCCCAGACCCGGTGGCTGTCCACCGTCGACCAGAGCCGCCCGGGGTCGGGATGCCGGTAGTAGAGCCCGGTCCGCTGCTGCCCGGCGGCCTGCCGGACCCGGCGGCGCAGCGCGGTGAGGTGCCGCAGGTACTCCCGGCGGGCCGCCATCATCTCCGACTTCTTCGGGGTGCCCGAGGCGCTGCCCCAGGAGGTCATCAGCATCGCCAGCGAGGAGAGCCCGAACAGTCCGCCCACCAGGTACGAGTAGGGGCCACCGCCCCGGCCGAACATCATCGCCATCGCCACGCTGCCGCCCAGCATCGGCAGCACCATCAGCGCCTGCTGCCAGCGGCCCCCGGTCACCGGCGGGATCTCGGGGGGTGCCTCGACGGGCAGCTCACCGACGGGGATCTCCGGCGCCGGCCGGCGCGGCGGCCGTTTGATGACGACAGTGGACACGGCGGCCTCCCTGTAGCGCTCGGTAACCCGAGCCTGGCTCATGGTAGGTAAAGTCCCCTTCGTTCGTCAGCCGTCGTCCCCGATCGATATGGAGACCGTCGATGACCACCGGGCTGGCAAAGGTCACCATCAGCGCCCCCGGGCGCCGCGTCGACGTGGCCCTGCCGGAGCAGGTTCCCCTGGCCGAGCTGCTGCCCGAGGTGCTGCGGCACGCCGGTGAGGGGCTGGCCGACGACGGCGAGCGGCACGGCGGCTGGGTGCTCCGGCGCACCGACGGCACCGTCCTGGTGACCGCGCAGGCGCTGCTGCCGCAGGGGGTCCGCGACGGCGAGGTGCTGCATCTGGTGCCGGCCCGGGAACAGTGGCCGGAACTCGAGTACGACGACGTGGTCGAGGCGATCGCCGACGGGGCCCGCCGGCGGGGCAGCGCCTGGTCACCCACGGCCACCCGGGCCGCCGCGCTCGCCGGTGCGGCGGTACCGCTCGCCGTCGGTCTGGTCGCCGTGTTGGCCGGTGGGCCGCAGCACCGCGCCGGGTGGCCGGTGGCGGCCACCGTGGCGCTGGTGCTCGCCGTCGCCGGCACGGTCGCCTCCCGGGCGTACGGGGACGGCACGACCGGCGCCACCCTCGGCGGGTACGCCCTGCCGTACGCCTTCGCCGCCGGCGCCGTCGCGGTCTCCTCGGGAGATCCGGTCGGGGTGTTCCGGGCACTGCCGTGGCTGGGCGCCCCCGAGCTGCTGGCCGGTTCGGTGGCGTTGGTGCTGGTCGCGGTGCTCGGCCTGCTCGGCGCAGCCACCCGGCTGCGGGTCTTCGTGGCCGGCGCGACCGTCGGCGTGGTCGGCGTGGGCGCCGCCCTCGGCGGGCTGCTGCTCGACCCGGCCGGCACGGCGGCGGTGTTGGCCTGCGTGCTGGTCTTCGCCCTGGGCGCGCTGCCGCTGCTGGCCATCCGGCTGGGCAAGATGCCGCTGCCGCCGATCAGCCTGCCGGCCGGGCCGACCGGTGGCCCCGACGGCGTACGCGACCTGCCGGACCGGGCCCGGGTGCACGCGGCGGTGGCCCGGACCGAGGAGATGCTCACCGGGATGCTGCTCGGGCACGCCGTGCTCACGGTCGGCGCCGGGTACGTGCTCGGGGTCGCCGGGGGCGGGGCCGGGCGGCTGCTGGTGGCGGTGACCTCGGCGGTGCTGCTGCTGCGTTCCCGGCTCTTCGTGGCGGTCCGACACCGGGTGCCCCCGGTGCTGGCCGGGCTGGCCGGCGCCACGGTGCTCGGGGTGCTGCTCGCCGCCCGGGCCGGTCACGCGGGCCTGCTCGCGCTGGCCGTGGGCGGCCTGCTGGTGGCGCTGACCGCGGTGGCGGCCGGTACGACGTACGCCCGCCGGCCGGTCTCGCCGTACGTGGGTCGGGTGGCCGACCTGACCGACACCGCACTGGTGGTGGCGGTGGTGCCGGTGGCCTGCGCGGTGCTGGACCTCTACGACGCCGCGCGCGGACTGTTGGGCTGACCGTACGACGAAGGCCCGGGCCAGCAACGCCCGGGCCTTCGTCGACGTGGATGGTCAGTGCGGGGACTCGCCCCGCGCCTCGGCCTCCCTGGCCCGGCGGTACGACGCGGCGATCTCGGCCTCGGCCTCGACCCGACCGACCCAGGTGGCACCCTCGACGGACTTGCCCGGCTCCAGGTCCTTGTAGACCTCGAAGAAGTGCTGGATCTCCAGCCGGTCGAACTCACCCAGGTGGTGGATGTCGCGCAGGTGCTCCTGGCGGGGGTCCTCGTAGGGGACGCAGAGGACCTTGTCGTCGCCGCCCTTCTCGTCGGTCATCCGGAACATGCCGATGGTGCGGCAGCGGATCAGGCAGCCGGGGAAGGTGGGCTCGGGGACGAGCACCAGGGCGTCCAACGGGTCACCGTCCTCGCCCAGGGTGCCCTCGATGAAGCCGTAGTCGGCCGGGTACTGGGTCGACGTGAACAGGGTGCGGTCCAGCCGGATCCGGCCGGTCACGTGGTCCACCTCGTACTTGTTGCGGTGACCCTTCGGGATCTCAACCGTGACGTCGAAATCCATCTCCCACGCTCCCTCGTCTGCCCACGCTGGCTGAACGGAACCACTGACGCCCCGGCCCGGGTGATCGCCACCCACCGGCTCCGGACGCCGCATAGTCTTCGGACCGAAGTAGTGTCGCCCAAGGCTGTTGCGGAGGACGGAGGAGGGGTCCGTGGGGAGGGAAGATTCACACTACCGCCCGGAGGAGGTTGCCGGACGTGGGTCCCAGCGACCCGCTTCCGGCGGTGCCACCGGGCGGGTCCGGGTGCCGGGGGCGCACCCGTCGGACCGATCCCCGGCCCCGGCTCTTCCGCCCGTGGTCGCTCCGATGTCCGCGCTGCCCGTGGGCGCGGGGCCCGCGGCCCCGCCCGCGCCGCCGCGCCGCCGCCGACTGCTGCCGGTCGCGTTGCTCGCCGTCGTG
>NZ_SMJY01000091.1:0-22924 GCF_004348355.1 Micromonospora sp. KC721
CCACGACCCCGCCCACCACGACGCCGCCGACCTGGAGCCCACCGAGCAGCCCGCCACCGACCACGCCGCCGGCTGCCGCCGCGTGCACGGCCACCTACCGATCCACCGGGCAGTGGTCCGGCGGCTTCCAGGGCGAGATCGAGGTGACCGCCGGCACCACCCCGATCCGCGGGTGGACGGTCACCTGGACGCTGGCCGGCGGCCAGCAGATCACCCAGGCATGGAACGCCACGCTCACCACCAGCGGGTCCACGGCGACGGCGAGAAACGTCAGCTACAACGGGGCGCTCGCCGCCGGCGCCAAGGCCAGCTTCGGCTTCATCGGTTCCGGCCCGCACTCCACCCCGACGCCGAGGTGCGGCGCGACGGCATGACCCGGACCGGCCCGGGGCGACCCCGCCAGCCCCGGGCCGGCCCACCACAACCGTATGCATCGAGAAGCATCGCTTGAAGTAGCGGGCGTCAAACCTGGCCTGAGGGACGACCAGGGCATACCGACACCATCGGGAGGAATCTCATGCGCCTACTCCGCTTCCTCACCACCGGCGCGACCGCGCTGCTGTTGACCGTCACGGCCACGGTCCTGCCCGGCGCGCCCGCCCAGGCCGCCGCCTGGTCCTCGTCCGACCGGTGGGGCACCTGGCGCAGCGGTGGCTACACCGTCTACAACAACGTCTGGGGCAACGGCCACGGCCCCCAAACCATCACGGCCAACTCCCCCAGCAACTGGTGGGTGTGGGCCAACCACCCCAACACCGGCGGCATCAAGTCCTACCCGAACGCCACCCGCCACATCGGCCGCCGGGTCAGCCAGTTGGGGACGGTCACCAGCAACTTCCACGTCACCGTCCCCACCAGCGGGGTCGCCTTCACCACCGCGTACGACATCTGGACCACCGACCACGCCCACGAGATCATGCTGTGGATGAACAAGTACGGCCCGGTAGGCCCGCTGGGCAGCTACCAGACCCGGGCCACGGTGGGCGGGCACACCTGGGACATCTACCGGGGCTCCAACGGGCACAACCAGGTCTACTCGTTCATCCGGACCAGCAACACCAACGCGGGTACGGTCAACGTCACCGCGGTCGCCCAGTGGATCCGCAACCGGGGCTGGTTCGGTGACGTGACCATCGGCGACGTGCAGCTCGGCTACGAGATCACCTCGTCCGCCGGCGGCAAGACCTTCACCACCAACTCCTTCTCCGTCACCGGCTGACAGGACCGACAGCCGGCCGGGGCACTGGCCGCCGGAGCGCGTGAGGCAGACCGCGATCGAGGCCCCGGCGACCGGCCGGTGTCACCCGCGCCGGCGGCGTGACCGGAGCAGCCCGAGCAGCACCAGCACCGCCACGCCGATCCCGACCAGCCCCACCCCGACCGGTGCCGCGCCGGCCTTCCTGCCGAGCTCCGGCGCGGGCACCACGTCGGGGCCGGCGGTCGACGCGGACGGGGTCCCGCTCGGGCGACGCACCGGCGGGGCCACCGTCTCCTTCGCCACCGGCGGCGCATCCGCCGACGGCAGCGGGTAGCGCAGCACCGCCGGGCGGGTGCCCGGCGGTGCGTCGGTGGTCTCGGAGACGGTGAGCAGGAAACGGCCGTCGCGGCTGTAGGTGACCGCCTCACCCTGTGGCTCGTCGGGCAGCGGCACCACCCGTGGCGTGCCGTTGGTCAGCGCGGCGAGCACGTCGCCGTCGGGGACGTCGTACTCGAAGGCGTCGGCGTAGCTGCGCAACACCACCCGCCGCCGGTCCGGGGCCGTCGCCGCGCCGGTGACCAGGCGTCGGCCGAGGAAGCCGTACGGATTGCCGGTGGTCGTCGCGGGCAGCCGCACCTCGCCGACCCGGGACAGCGGCACCGTCCGCCCCGGCCGCGGTGGGGTCGCCGGTGCGTACAGCCCGGCGCCACCGACCTGCTTGGTCACGACCAGCGGCCGGCCGTCGCCGGTGACCAGCAGCGCCTCGGCGTCGTGCGGGCCGTCGGGATAGCTCATCCGATGCAGCACCGGCCGCCGCTGCCCCGGCCGCAGCGTCCACACCGCGATGGTGTCGCGGGTCCGGTCGTTGTCGCCGATGTCGGCCACCCACACGGTGCCGTCGGCGGTCACCGCCAGATCCTCCGTGTCGCGGGGGCGGGACGGATAGCGTACGGCGCGGGTCACGGCGCAGCCACCGTCGAGGAAGAAGATCCGGCGGTGTGACTCTTCGTCGCTGCCGTCGTTGACCGCGACGAAGCCGTCGTCGGTGGCGACCAACCCGGAGATCTCGTCCAGCCGCCCATCGGTCACCCGACACACCGTGGTTGCGGGGGACGCCGGTGCGGCCACCGCCCCGCCGGGGACCACGGCGGCGAGAAGGACGCCGACCAGGAGCGGCAGGTGGAGTCGCCGAGGCCGTACCGGCAGCACCATGGTCCCCACCGACGGTCAGGTGGTGGCGGGCGGTGCGGACCGCGTCGCCTGCCGGACGTGCTGGGCGATCACCGCGTACGTCTGCCGGGCCTGCTCGATGTCCCTGATGTCGTAGGCGTGGTCGACCTGCGGCACGTCCCGGTGGGCGACCAGCGCGCCGGCCTCGCGCAACCGCTGTGCGTACCGCTGGCCCTCCGCGCGGAGCACGTCGTACTCGGCCGTGATGACCAGCCCGGGGGCGATTCCGGTGAGGTCCGAGTCGTCCGCCGGACCGGCGGGTGACACCAGCCGGTCGGCGCGCATGGTCCGCTCCGGCACATACGCGTTGTCGAAGATGTCCCCCAGCCACGGCCGGAGTACCGGCCGGTCGATCACCGACCGCTTGTCCCGCACGTCCGTGACGAGGTCCAACGGCGCGTAGTGCAACACCTGCAGCGCGATCGCCGGCCCACCCTGCTCCCACGCCTGGCGCGCCGCCGCCGCGGCGAGCGCGCCACCGGCGCTCTGCCCGCCGACGGTCAGCCGGTACCCGTCCCACCCCTGGTCCGTACCGTGCTCGGCCACCCAGCGCACCACCTCGAAGACCTGCCGTGGTGCGGCGGGGAACCGGTGCTGTGGCGCGACCACGTAGTCGACGTTGACGACCACGACCCCGGCCACGGCGGCCAGGTACCGGCACAACGGGTCGTCGTACTGCGCGCCCCGCATCACGTACCCGCCGCCGTGCAGGTTGACATGCACCGGCGGGTGCCGGTCCGACCCCGACGGGCGGTAGACGACAGCCCGTGCGGGCGCGATCGAGGTGGGGATGGTGAGCTGCCGCGTGGTGCCCGGACACTCGGGGAAAACCTTGCCGCGCCGCCGGCCGGTCGTGCCGACCACCGCCGGGGCCAGCGCCTGCAACACCCGCGCCGTCACGGCGGCGACCCCTGGCCGGGCCAGAACGGACATGCGTCCTCCATCGACGTGGGGGCGAACGCCGCCCGAGGGCGGCACCGGTGCCGTCCGACGGGCACCGACCGCTGGGCACCGCCGGACGCGCCGCAGATCAATCCGATGGTACGGCGGCGGGAGCCGGCACCGCAGGCGCACGACCACCACCCGGTGACTATGCCGACCGGCCCCGCAGCTTGCCGAAGAAGGCACGAATGTCGGCCGCGTGCGCCTCGGGCACCTCCATGGCCACGAAGTGACCGCCGGGGTTTCCCTCCGGCCAGTGGATGATCGTGTTGTCGCGCTCGGCGAGCCGCCGCATCAACGCCGACCCGCCCCCGTATACCCCGGACGGCACCCGTTGCTGCCCCCTGCGGCCAGGCGAAACCGCCGTCGTCGGCCAGCGTCAGGCGCTCGTACATGGGCCACGAGGACGACCCCGACGTTCCCGGCGAGCCAGTTCAGGTAGTCGAGGACGACGGGCGTCGGGCTGGTGCGTGACTCGATGACCCGCGAGACCCACGGATGGACCCCCTCTTGACCGTGTACGGCGTACACCCTAACCTGTCAGACCAGGTGTACGGCGTACACCCGGTGCGGATCGTCGACGTGTCGACCCGCGGAACCAGAGAAAGAAGGCCCGCTGTGTCCCCCTCCGCACGACGAGAATGGCTCGCGCCCGTCCTGTTGCTCTCACTCAGCGTCGTGCCGGTGCTCGCCGGCGCCCTCCGGTTGACCGAGCTGGCCGGCGGGGCACCGATCGAGCCGGAGAACGCCCGCTTCTTCGCCGCACCCGGGCCCGTGGTGGTGCACATCGTGACCGCGAGTTTCTACTGCCTCGTGGGTGCCCTCCAGTTCGCGCCCTCCCTGCGCCGCCGGCGGCCCGGCTGGCACCGCACCGCCGGACTGCTGCTCATCCCGTGTGGGCTCGCCGCGGCGCTGTCGGGTCTCTGGATGACCGTGTCCTACCCGCAGCCGCCGGGCGACGGCGTACTCCTGACCGGATTCCGGCTGCTGTTCGGCTCCGCCATGGTCGGGTCCATCGTCCTCGGCTTCGCCGCCGTACGGCGACGGGACATCGCCCGGCACCGCGCCTGGATGACCCGCGGCTACGCGATCGGCCTGGGCGCGGGCACGCAGGTACTGACGCTCGGGCCGTGGATCGTCGCGTTCGGTCAGACCAGCGAGCTCAGCCGCGCTCTGCTGATGCTCGCCGGTTGGCTGATCAACCTGGCCGTGGCCGAACATGTCATCCGGCGGCACAAGAGCCGACGGACGGCCCACCGCGCCACCGGTGCCCCGGCGGCCGGGCGAGCCGAGGTGGCAGCACCAGGCCGGTGAGGGCACCGCCGGCCCCGCGGGCGACCCGGAAGCTCAGCGCGGGGTGAGCAGGTAGTCCTCCGCGTCGGCGCTCCAGGCCAGCTCGATGACCCCGGCCGTGGCCGCCGCCTTGCAGAACTGCAGGAAGCCGCGGTACCCGAGTTTCTGCTCGCTGAAGTCGGACCGGGCCCGCCGCAGCTGGTTCTTCAGCCCGGAGAGCGCGACCGGGCCACCGGCGGCGGCCAGCTCCGCCACCACGGTACGCAGCAGCCCGAAGGCCACCTCCCGATCGCCGTGCTCGGGCAGCGACACCTCGGGGTCGCCCTTGGCCGGCCCCTCGGCCAGTTCGACGACGTTGTGCGCGGCGAGGTGGCGCAACAACTCACCGAAGGTGCGGAACCCGTAGTCGGACTCGCTGAAGGTCGGATCCTTGCGTAACAGGGTGAGCTTGAGCCGGGACGCCGTCACCGTACCGCCGGCGCCGCCCTGCAGACCGGCCACGGTCTGCGCGACGACCACGGCGAGCGCGTCCACGTCACGGACCCGCTCCTGCTCGGTGGCCGGCGTCCGGTCCAGGTCCTGCTCGGCCTGCGCGCCGGCGTCCGGCAGCCGAGCCGGGCGGCCCCGCTGGCCACGCGCCGGCGGAAGGTCGACCCCTTCGAGCCGGTCGTAGTAGAGGAACTCGTCGCAGGCGGGCGGCAGCAACGCCGAGGTGGACTTCTCCACGCCGACCCCGATCACCCGCTTGTTGAGTTCGCGGAGCTTGTGCACCAGGGGGGTGAAGTCGCTGTCGCCGGTGCAGATGACGAAGGTCGAGATGTAGTCACGTTCGAAGGCCAGCTCCACCGCGTCGACCGCCATCTTGATGTCGGCGGCGTTCTTGCGGGAGGCGCCCATCCGCTGGGGAATCTCGATCAGCTCCACGTGGGAGCGGGTGAGCATCCGCCGGTCCTCGTCGAAGTACGACCAGTCCGCGTACGCCCGCCGCACGACCACCCGTCCGCGCTCGGCGAGGGCGTCGGCGATCGGCCGGAAGTCGAAGGGCCGCCCGCCGTGATGGTCACGCGCCCCGAGGGCCAGGTTCTCGTAGTCGAGGAACAGTGCGATGCGGTCTTCTTGATCCACCCGGTCAGCGTACGCCCGACGGCGCCGCCCCTGCCGCGGCGCGCGCATGGGGTCGATGGAGGGCGATTCCACCACCCGCCGGTCACGCGCCGCAGGCGGCTCCGGCGCAGGCAGCATCCGCCCGGCAGTTCCTGCGGTAGGCAGTCGGGCTCAGTCCGTGGATCCGCTTGAAGGCGGAACTGAAGCCGAACGCGTCCGCGTAGCCGACCTCGTGGGCGACCGCGCCGACGGTCATGGTGGATCCGGTGAGCAGGTCGGCGGCGACGCTCATCCGCCAGTGGGTCAGGTAGGCCAACGGCGGCTCCCCGACCAGCCCACCGAACCGGTCGACCAGCGTGGTGCGCGACACCCGTGCCTCGCGGGCCAGGGTGGCCAGCGTCCACGGCTTGTCCGGCGCGGCGTGCATCGCCCGCAGCACCGGACCGACGACGCTGTCGTCGAAGCCGCGGACCCAGCCGGATCCGGCGACCTCCGGCTGGTCGAACCACTCCCGCAGCGTGCACACCATCAGCCAGTCGACGAGGCGGTCCCGGACGACCTGTCGGCCCGGTGGGCACGCGGCGGCCTGGGTGTCGAGGAACTCGCGTACCACAGCGCAGTCGTCGCTGTCGGGAACCACCAGCACGGGGGGCAGCACGTCGAGCAGCCGCCGGGACACGGCGCTGCGCACGTGGTACGTGCCGGTCAGCAGAACCGTGCGGGCGGTGGTGCTCGGCCCCACCGACGACGTCGTTCGGGGCCGGTCGGTGAGGACGGCCTTTCCGTGCCCCCGCACGATCGCGGTGTCGCCCACCCGTAGCCATCGTGGCTCCGCGTTGTCGGCGACGGAGAGCCACCCCCCGCCCCGCAACGGCGCGCACAGGGTCAGCGACGCCTCGTCGGCGAACCGCAGCGACCACGGCGGCGACAACTCGGTACGACAGAGGTCGGCCCCGGCCGCGCGAACGCCCCGGAGCAGATCGTCGATCGGATCCACGGCATCGACGATAGCGGTCCGGACGATCACACATGAGGGGCGCACGACCGGCCATGCCCGTGGCGGATCATCGCCGGTTGACTGGCCACCATGACAGCACACGGAAATCCGATCGTGGTTCTCGCGGCGACGGGCAAGACCGGACGTCGACTGGTACGCACCCTGCGGACGGCGGGCAGGCAGGTCCGGGCGGCGTCCCGCACCAGCGAGGTCCGTTTCGACTGGTCCGACCAGGACACCTGGCCTGCCGTGCTGGAGGGGGCGGGTGCGGTCTACCTCGTCGCGCCCGATGATCCGGCGCTGGCCCGCCCCTTCGTCCAGCAGGCCACCGCGGCGGGGGTCCGGCGTGTCGTGGCGCTGTCCGGTCGCGGCATCGAGCAGGTCGCGGCGGACTCCTTCCAGGGCATGTCCGCCACCGAACGGGCGGTACGCGAATCGGACGCGGAGTGGACGATCATCCGCCCCAACAACTTCTGCCAGAACTTCGACGAGGACCTGTGGCACGCGCCGCTGCGGGCCGGCCGGTTGGCCCTGCCGATCGGGGCCGTGCCGGAACCGTTCATCGACGCCCAGGACGTCGCCGACGTGGCGGCGGCCCTACTGACGACCGACGGCCACCATGGGCAGGTCTACGAGCTGTCCGGCCCTCGGGCGTTGACCTTCGCGGAGGCGGTCGCCACGATGGCGGCGGCGGCCGGGCGACCGATGCGGTACGCGGAGCTCACCCCGCAGGAGTACCGGGCCGAGCTCCTGGCCGAGGGTGTTCCCGAGGAGTTCGCGGCGGACCTCGGGGGGATGTTCGCCGGCATGCGTGCGGGGTACACCGCCGAGCCCGTCGATGGTGTGCGTCGGGTGCTCGGCCGCGAGCCCGTCGACTTCGACCACTACGCGGCCCGCGCCGCGGCCACCGGCGCGTGGTCGTAGCGAAGCGGCGCGGACATCACCCGTCTCTCATATGTTAGGAAAACGCTCCTGCATTTTGGGATGACGGGAGTAGGGTCGCCGGCATGACGAACACGCAGAACCGTTACACCCACGGCCATCACGAGTCCGTCCTGCGCTCGCACCGGTGGCGCACGGCGGAGAACTCGGCCGCGTACCTGCTGCCACACCTCACCGCCGGAATGTCCCTGCTCGACGTCGGCAGCGGCCCCGGCACGCTGACCGCCGACCTCGCGAGCCGCCTCACCCCCGGGCGGGTGACCGCCGTGGAACCGGACCCGGCGGTCCTCGACCTGGCCCGCCAGGAGGCGGCCCGCCGAGAGGTGACCAACGTGGACTTCGTCGCGGGCGACGTGCACGGGCTGCACCTGCCCGACGCCACGTTCGACGTCGTCCACGCCCACCAGGTCCTGCAACACGTCGCGGACCCGGTACGGGCGCTGCGGGAGATGCGGCGGGTGTGCCGACCCGGGGGCGTGGTGGCAGCCCGCGACAGCGACTACTCCGCCTTCACCTGGTTTCCGGCGGAGCCGGCGCTGGACGACTGGTTGACGTTGTACCGGCGGCTGGCCCGGGCCAACGGCGGTGAGCCCGACGCCGGGCGGCGACTGCTGTCGTGGGCCCGGGCGGCCGGGTTCACCGACGTCACCGCCACGGCCGGCACCTGGTGCTTCGCGACTGCGGCCGACCGGCGCTGGTGGGCCGACATGTGGGCGCAGCGGGTGCGCGAGTCCGACCTGGCCCGCCAGGCGGTCGACACGGGCGCGGCCACCCGGGCCGACCTGGACCGGATCGCGGACGGTTGGCTGCGCTGGGCCGCCGCCGACGACGGCTGGCTGGTGGTCCTGCACGGCGAGATCGTCTGCCGCGCCTGAACCGGCCCGGCCGGCATCGTCACTGGTGATGCAGCATTCGCGACTTCAAACTCCGCCATTGTCACGACTTCACGGTGAGATTCTCACCTTCCGCACGTGACTGATCACACTTTGCTCATCGGGTGGCCGGCCGCAGGATTGACGTCAACCGATCAGGCGGCGGAGGCAGACGACATGGATGACCGGTACGACTCGTACTGCGCGGTCGACCCGCTCTTCTACGACTCGTTGGCCAACGCGAACGCCGAGCCCACCGGCTACGCGACCGACCGACCGCTGCCGGCCGGCTGGGAGTGCGAGGTCAAGGACGACTGGCTGGTCCACGGTCCGGTTGGCGGTTCCCTACCCCCGCAGGGCTGGAAGATCCACGTGTCGGCCTGCCTGGACAACGCCGAGCGGGTGCTGACCCGGGTGATGGACTACTGCCAGCCACGGGGCATCCCGTTCAAGCACCTGCGAGGACCGCGGATGCTGCTGATGCGCAACAGCAAGTACGCCCGCCGGGGCGCCAGCGGCAAGTTCGTCACCGTCTACCCCCGCGACGACGCGGAGCTGGAGCTGACCGCCAAAGAGCTGGCGGCGCTGCTCGACGGCGAACCCGGGCCGTACATCCTCAGCGACCTGCGCTACGGCGACGGCCCGGTCTACCTGCGCTACGGCGGTTTCGCCGCCCGTTTCTGCCTCTCCCCCGACGGGCAGGTCGTCCCCGCGATCGCCGACCCGAACGGCACGCTGGTGCCGGACCGCCGGGACCCGGTCTTCCACACCCCCGAATGGGTCACGCTGCCCGACTTCCTCGCCCCGCACCTGGCCGCCCGCAACGCCGCCAACACCGCCGACCTGCCGTACCGGATCGACAAGGTGATCCACTTCTCCAACGGTGGCGGTCTGTACGAGGCGCGCGACACCCGCACCGGTGCACGGGTGGTGCTCAAGGAGGCCCGCCCGTACGCGGGACTGGACGCCACCGGCACCGACGCGGTGACCCGGCTGCGCCGCGAGGCCGAGATGCTGCGCCGGCTGGCCGACGTGCCGCACCTGGTGCGGGTGCACGACGAGTTCTCGTTCGGCGGCCACGAGTTCCTGGCGTTGACGTTCGTCGATGGCCGCCCGCTCAACCAGCTCGTCGTGGAACGCCACCCGCTGGTCCACCCCGACGCCGACCCCGACGCCTACACCAAGTGGGCGCTGGACGTGCACCGGCAGGTCACCGAGGCGGTCGACGCCGTCCACGCCCACGGGATCGTCTACGGCGACCTGCACATGTTCAACATCATGGTCGGCGACGACGGCACCGTCACCCTGATCGACTTCGAGGTCGCCGTCCCCGTCGACGAGGCGGTGCGGCCCGCGCTGCGCAACCAGGCCTTCGCCGCGCCGCGCGACCGCACCGGCGCCGCCGTCGACCGGTACGCCCTGGCCTGCCTGCGGCTGGCGCTGTTCCTGCCGCTGACCGCGATGCTGCGGCTGGCCCCCGAGAAGGCCCTGCACCTGGCCGACATCGTCGGCGAGCGCTTCCCCGTCCCGCGCCACCTGCTCGACGAGACCGTCGCCGAGATCACCGGCGGCGCCCCGGGCCTGACCGTCGCGGTCCGGGACACCCTGCGCGTCGAACCGGAGGACTGGCCCGGACTGCGGGACCGACTAGCCACCGCGATCACCGCCAGCGCCACCCCGCACCGCGACGATCGGCTCTTCCCCGGCGACATCCGGCAGTTCTCCGGCACCGACGGCGGGCTCGGCATCGCGCACGGCGCCGCCGGGGTGCTGTGGGCGCTGCACTCCGCGGGCGTCCCCACCGACCCCGAGCACGAACGGTGGCTCGTCGATCGGGCACGCCAACCCGACTCCGGCAGCCGACTGGGCTTCTACGACGGACTGCACGGCATCGCCTACGTGCTGGACCGGCTCGGCCACCGCGACGCGGCCCTGCGGTTGCTCGACATGTGCCTGGACGAGCCGTGGACACAACTGGGCAACGACCTGACCGGCGGCCTGTCCGGGATCGCGCTCAACCTCACCCACTTCGCCGCCGTCACCGGCGAACGGCGCTACGCCGACGCCGCCCGGCAGGCCGTCGGCCTGGTCGTCGACCGGCTCGGCGACGTCGACTCCGTCGCCGAGATCAGCGGCGGGCGCCACCCGTACGCGGGACTGATGCGCGGCGGCGCCGGGGTGGCGCTGATGCTGCTGCGCCGCTACGAACTCGACGGCGACCCGGCGTTGCTCGACCACGCCGCCACCGCACTCCGGCAGGACCTGCGCCGGTGCGTGCGGCGCGACGGGGGGCATCTGGAGGTCAACGAGGGCTGGCGAACCATGCCGTACCTCGCCGAGGGCAGCGTCGGCATCGGACTGGTCCTCGACCAGTACCTGCGCCACCGCCCCGACGAGGAGCTGCACACCGCGGCGAGGCAGATCCGGGGCTGTGCCGACTTCCCGTTCTACGCCCAGTCCGGCCTCTTCGCCGGCCGCGCCGGGATCGTGGCCTACCTGGCCGCCCGGGGCGACCACGACGCCGCCCGGCAGCAGGCACGACTGCTCAGCTGGCACGCCCTGCCGTACCAGTCCGGCACCGCGTTTCCCGGCGACCAGCTGCTGCGGCTGTCCATGGACCTGGCCACCGGCACCGCCGGTGTGCTGACCGCGCTGGCCACGACCCGGCCGGCCGGTGCGGCCGAAGCCGTCCAGCTGCCGTTCCTGACCCCACTGACCGACGCCACCCCGATGGCCGCCCCGGCCATGAACGGCTGATCAGCCCACAGCTCCCCGGGGGTCACCCCGGGGCCCACCGACCCGACGCACACGGAAAGGAGGTGCCACGACATGGCTCTGCTCGACCTCCAGGGAATGGAGCTGCCGGCCGCCGAGCGCACCGGCGGCGGCAGCCAGGCCAGCCTGCTGCTCTGCGGCGACAGCTCGCTGAGCGTCACCACCTGCAAGTGACCCCCACGGTCGTCGGTTCGACGACCACCACAGCTACCCCGTCCGCACCACCGAAGAGAAAGAAGGACCGAGATGGCTCTGCTCGACCTCCAGGGAATGGAACTGCCGGCCGCCGAGCGCACCGGCGGCGGCAGCCGCGCCAGCCTGCTGCTCTGCGGCGACAGCTCGCTGAGCGTCACCACCTGCAAGTGACCTGACAATCGGTTCGCCTGGCCCCGGACCCGGTACCCACCGGTCCGGGGCCGCGCGACGGAGAGAGGGGCGATGGACTCCGCCGACCGGCTCCTGCTCCGCGCCGTCGGCTCCGCCGGCTGGTGGACCCCGGTGCTGGCGGTGGCCGCGGTGGTCGGCGTGGCCGCCGAACTCGCGCTGCCCGCCGCGCTGGGCCGGGCCGTGGACGCCGCCGTCGGCACCGCACCCGACGCCTCGTCCGACCGGTGGCTGCTCACCGTCGTCGGGCTGATCGCCGTGCTGGTCACCACCGGTGCGATCGCCGACTACGGCACCGGTGCGGCGACCGCCCGCTCGGTGGCCGCGCTGCGGCACACCCTGGTCCGGCACCTGTTCGCCCTCGACCCGCGCGCCGCGACCCGCCGCCCGGTGGGCGACCTGGTGGGCCGGCTGGTCGGCCAGGTCGCCGACGCCGGCCAGGCCGCGCCCACCGCCGTGCGGGTCGCCACCGTGCTGCTGCCCCCGCTGGGCAGCCTGGTCGCGCTCACCCTGATCGACCCGTGGCTCGGCCTCACCTTCGTGCTGGGGGTGCTGCTGCTGGGGGTGCTGCTGCGCCGCTTCGTCGCCGACGCCTCCGCTGCCGTCGCCGGCTACCAGCAGGCCCAGGGCGCACTCGCCGGCCGGCTCGTCGAGGCCCTGGCCGGGGCCCGCACCATCGCCGCCGCCGGCACCGCAGACCGCGAGGTCGTCCGGGTGCTCGCCCCCGTCACGGCGCTGCGCGCGTACGGCGCGCGAACCTGGACCGTGCTGGCCGGGGCGGCGACCCGCGGCGCGGTACTCAACCCGCTGCTGCAACTGGCCGTGGTCGCCGTCGGCGGACTGTCGTTGGCCGCCGGTCGGTTGACCCCGGGCGAACTGCTGGCCGCCCTGCAGTACGCCGCACTCGGCGCCGGGCTGGGCACCGTGGTGAGCACCCTGCACACGGCGGTACGGGTACGCGCCGGCTGCCGCCGCGCCACCGACGTGCTCGACGATCCGGTGCGCCGGCACGGCACCCGCACCCTGCCGCCCGGCCCGGGTGAGCTGGAACTGCGCGGGGTCAGCGTCCGAGGCGACGACGGGCGGATCCTGCTCGATCGGATGGACCTGCGGGTCCCGGGCGGGGCGCTGCTCGCCGTCGTGGGCGCGTCCGGTTCGGGCAAGTCGCTGCTGGCCGCCGTCGCCGGGCGACTGCGCGATCCGGACACCGGCGAGGTACGCCTCGACGGTGTGCCGCTGCCGGAGCTGACCGCGGCGGCCCTGCGCGGTGCGGTCGGCTACGGCTTCGAACGGCCCGTGCTGGTCGGCGAGACCGTCGGCGAGGCCGTCGCGGGTGAGGCGGATCCGGTGCCGTTGGTCGCCGCGGCGGCCATCGACGACTTCGTCGCGCGGTTGCCCGACCGCTACCACACCCCGCTGGCCGACGTCGCCATGTCGGGCGGGGAACGGCAGCGCCTGGGGCTGGCCCGCGCGCTGCGCGCCGAGCGGCTGCTGATCCTCGACGACGCCACGTCCAGCCTGGACACCGCCACCGAGTACCGGGTGACCCGGACGCTGACCGCCGCGGCCGACGGGCGTACCCGGATCGTGGTCACCCACCGGGCCGACCTGGCTGCCCGGGCGGACCTGGTGGCCTGGCTGGACGGCGGTCGGCTCCGTGCGGTCGCCCCGCACGCGACGCTGTCGGCCGACCCCGACTACCGCTCGGTGTTCCCGTCGTGACCACGGTCGGGCAGGTGACCCTCGCGGCGCTGCGGGCCCGCCGCGGCGAGCTGTGGCGGCTGGCCGGCTGGTCGCTGGCCGAGGCGCTACCGGCGCTGCTGGCGGGTCTGCTGACCGCGCGGGCGATCGACCACGGGTTCCTGGCCGGTCGGCCGGGGGCCGGGCTGCTCTGGCTCGGCCTGCTCGCCCTCGCCGTGCTCGTCGGCGCGGCCGGCACCCACCGGGCGTATGCCCTGCTCGGCGCGGTGGTCGAACCGTTCCGCGATGACCTGCTGCGCCGGGTGGTCACCGGCGCGGTGGCCGGCGCGACCGCTGGGCGGGGCGACGACGCCGCTGTGGCCCGGTTGACCCACCAGGTGGAGATGGTCCGGGACACCTACGCGGGCCTGCTGATGGTGGTGCGCGGCTTCCTGTTCGCCACCGGCGCCGCCCTCGTCGGCCTGTTCTCCCTGGCCGCACCGGTCGGGCTGCTGGTGGCCGGGCCGGTGCTGGCCGGTCTGGGGCTGTTCGCGGCGGCCCTGCCCGCGATGATCGCGCGGCAGCGGCAGTACGTGCTGGCCGGTGAGGACCTGGGTCGGGCCGCGGTGACGGCGGTGACCGGCCACCGCGACGTCACCGCCAGCGGCGCGCGGGACCGGGTCACCCGGTGGGTCGGTGAGCACATCGACCGGCAGGCCCGGGTGGAGCGACGGTTGGCCACCATGGCGGTCACCCGGGGCCTCACCCTGGCCGTCGGCGGATGGCTGCCGGTGCCGGTGGTGCTCCTGGCGACTGGGTGGCTGGTCCGGCAGGGGCTCGGACCCGGCGCGGTGCTCGGCGCACTCGTCTACGTGGTGCACGGCGTGCAACCCGCCCTGCACACCCTGGTCCACGGGGTCGCCGCTGGCGGGCTGCGGTTCGCCGTCACCCTCGACCGGCTGCTGCGGACCCACGCCCCCGCCGCGTCGATCATCCCCCGCGCCCCGCTGCCACCGGCCGACCCGGCCGCGCCGGCGCTGTCCCTGCGCGGTGTGTCGTTCCGGTACGGACCGCACGCCGAGCCCGTCCTCGACCGGCTCGACCTGGACGTGCCCGTCGGCGACCACCTGGTGATCGTCGGGGCGAGCGGGATCGGCAAGTCGACCCTGGCGGCACTGATCGCCGGGGTGCTGCGCCCGCAGGCCGGCACGGTCCATCTCGGCGGGGCACCGGTGGCGGAGTCGACGCCGGCCGAGCTGGCCACCCGTCGGGTCCTGATTCCCCAGGAGGCGTACGTCTTCACCGGCACCCTCCGGGAGAACCTCACCTACCTGAACCCCGACGTGCCGGACTCGGCGATCAGCGCGGCGGCGGAGCGGCTGGGGCTCACCGGGCTGCTGGTCCGGCTCGGCGGCTACGACGCGACGCTGTGCCCGACGGACCTCTCGGCGGGAGAACGCCAGCAGGTAGCCCTGCTGCGGGCCTGGCTGGCCACCGCCGGGCTGGTGATCCTCGACGAGGCGACCTGCCACCTCGATCCGGCCACCGAGGCCCGACTGGAGGAGGCGTTCGCCGACCGGCCCGGCACACTGGTGGTCATCGCGCACCGGCTCAGCTCGGCGCTGCGCGCCCGCCGCGTGCTGTTGCTCGACGGCCGCACGGCCGTCGTGGACACCCACCGGGGTCTACTCGCCCGCTGTCCCGCCTATCGGGAACTGGTCGGCTACGGGGTCAGATCCAGCCCGACTCCCGAGCGATGCGCACCGCTTCCAGCCGGGTCCGCGCCCTGGTCTTCGCCATGATCCGGGACAGGTGGTTGCGAACCGTTCCGGCGGACAGCGCCAGCTTGACCGCGATGTCGCGGACCGGTAGGCCCTCGGCCGCCACGTCGAGCACCTCCTGCTCGCGAGGGGTCAGCGGATTGTCGCCGCCCTCCAGCGCCGCCACCACCAGGTCCGGGTCGAGCACGACCAGTCCTCCGGCGAGCTGACGCACGCCGGCGACGATCCGGTCCGGTGCCACGTCGTGGCTCAGGAAGCCGATCCGCTGGTGGTGCTCGGTGAACAGCGGTCGCAGTCGCACTGCCCGCCGCTGCTCGACCAGGACCAGCAACCGGGTCACCCCAGCGGCCGGGTCGTCGGAGAACCACCGCTCCGGGGGAACCGTGTCGACGTCGGTCACCGCCACGTCGGGGCACACGGCCCGCAGCGTCGCCTCGAACCCGTCCGGGCCGTCCGTCTCGCCCACCACCTCGATGTCGTCCTCCACGGCCAGCAGGTGGGCCAACGCCCCCCGAACCAGCCCACTCCTGATCGCAAGCAGCGTGCGGACCATACAAAGCTCCCGATCACCGACCCCCGCGGCCTGACGTGTCGTGCGCAGTCAATGACGCACGGTCAAGAATCCTAGGGAAAGGAGTCCCATAGCGATAGCCGTGCGTCTATCTGTCGTCAGATCCAGCCCGCATCCCGAGCGCGTTGGACCGCCTCCCATCGGGTGCGACTGCCGGTCTTGCGCAACAGGGCGGACAGGAGGTTACGTACGGTGCCGGGAGCCAGGTGCAGGTGGGCAGCGATGTCCCGGGCCGGCCACCCCCGAGCGGCGGCGATGGCCACCTGACGCTCCCGTTCGCTGAGCGGATTGACCGCCGCGTCCAGCGCCGCCAACGCCGCCTGCTGGTCCAGCATCCGCTGCCCGCCCGCGATCGCGCGCAGCTGCCCGATCAGCTCCTGTGGCGGCACATCGGTGCTGATGACACCCCGCACGCCCGCGCGCAGCGCCCGGCGCAGCGTCCGCGGGGTATGCCGGGCGGTCAGTCCCACCAGCGCGCAGCCGGCCGGCACCGGATCTGGCCCCCGGGTCAGTGTGGACGGATCGTCCACCGCGTCGAGGTCCACCACGAGCAGGTTGGGTCGCCCGGCGACCACCGTCGCCACGTCGGGACCGGGGGTGGCCTCCCCGGTCAGCTCGAACCCGGGTGCCGAGGAGAGGACCGCGGCCACGGCCGTCCGCAGTAGACCCCGCTGCGCCACCACCGCGACCCGTACCACCGGCCGGTGATCCCCGTCCGCCGGGATCGGTCCCCGCTCGTTGCGTGTGTCGTTCATCTGGTTCCTGTGCCCGCCACGCCTACTGTTCACCCCCGCCCGGTGTCGCCACCGCTTCGCCACCGGGTCCGGGGCCGCGGCAGGTCCAGTCGCCTCGCCAGCACCAGCAGCAGTTCGAAGCGGACCGCTGGGTCGTCCAGGTCCGTCCCGTACAGGTCGCGCAGGCGTTTGAGCCGATAGCTGACCGTCTGCGGGTGGACGAACAGCTCCGCCGAGACCTCCGCGCGGGAACCCCAGTGCCGCAACCAGCTGTACAGGGTCACCAGCAGGCTGTCGCGCTGCGCCGGGCGCAGGTGCGCCAGCGGGGCCAGCCGCCGGGTGGTCAGCACGGCCAGCGCGCCGGCCTCCCCACGAAGGGTCAGGGTGATCAGATGGTCGTCGACGAAGACCGGACCGGGATCGGGGTCGACGAGCCCGACGGTCAGCTCGGCGAGCCGGACGGCTGCCGGCACCTGCGCCCACCCCAGCGTCGGCCCCACCACCGCCTGCCGTCCGGCCAGCGTCTCCGCCAAGGGGGCACGGGCGGTACGGGGACCGGCACGCAGCAGCAGCACCGCGTCGGCGCGCCGTTCGATCACCAACCCGTCGGCGCCGTACCGGAACCGGGCGTCGCGCACCTGGTCGGGCGGCAACAGGACGGGCACCACCTCGTCGAGGTCCGCCCACCCGATCCGTGACGCCGCCGCCTCGACCGCGCTGGGCATGCCGTCGCCGCGCAGCAGCAGCTCCGCGAACTGGTGCCGGCGCCGGTCCCCCTCCCCGGCCTGTTCGCGCAGCTGCAGGGCATACCCGTCGGTGCTCGCCGCGGCCAGCTCGTCGACGTACGCGCTGATCGCGTCGGACAGGTCGATCAGCTCGCCGATGTCGATCGGACGCAGCCGCGCCAGTGACTCCGACGCCAGCCGCAGCATCAGTCGCGCCGCCATCCGCAGCGCCGCCAGCAGCGCCTCCGGCCCCCGGTCCTCCCGCGCCTCGGCCGCGCCGAGGGCGACGAAGACCTCCCGGATCCGGGGCGGCAGCGCGGGTTCGTCGGTGCCGACCAGGTCGAGGAAGCGTTCGAGGGCAACCTGCACCGCGGTGCGGACATCCCGCTCGAACTTGGCCGCCTTGATGGTGGCGAAGGCCGGTGTCGCCTCGGTGACCGCGACCGCCACCGCCCCGACGGTCGCGGGCAGGTGCGGGCGCATCGCGGTGGACAGGTCGGCGGGCAGACGCCGCCACGGGGTCGCGGTCACCGCGCGATTTTGTCACGCCGTGATAGGTCCGGTCGGCAATCTCGCTGTCGCGGGGACGGTGCTCCGAGCCGGACCCGGGGCGACGATGGGCACCACCCCCTGTGGAGCGAGGAGATCGTCGTGGAGCACCGGATGTCCCGCCAGCACGTCGTCGACATGTGCCGGACCATGCTCGACCGGGGTTACCTCAAGGCCACCGAGGGCAACGTCTCGGTGCGCATCCCCGGGCACCGGCTCTACGCGGTGACGCCGAGCAACTACGACTACGACCGGATGCGCGTCGAGGACATCTGCATCGTCGACTTCGACGGCCGGCACGTACCCGACGAGACCGGCGCCGGCCTGGCACCGTCGATCGAGTGCGGGATGCACGCGAACATCTACCGCGAACGGCCCGACGTCAACGCGATCGTGCACACCCACCAGCCGTACGCCTCCGCCCTGGCCTTTCTCCGCAAACCGATCCCCGCCCTCACCGACGAGCAGGTGCGGTTCCTCGGCAAGCAGGTCGCGATCGTCGACTACGCACCGTCCGGCACCGGCTTCCTCGCCAAGAACGTGCAGAAGAAGGTGGCCGGCGGGGACAACGCCTTCATCATCGCCAACCACGGCATCGTCGCCCTCGGCACCGATCCCGACCGGGCGGTGTTCAACATGGCCCTGCTGGAGAAGGTCTCCATCGCCTACCTGATGGCCCTGACCACCGAGGCCGGCAGGGTTTACACCATTCCCGCCCCGATCCGTGAGATCGCCTTCGGCAAGCTGCGCGCCGACGAGAAGCGCATCGCGGCCCAGATCACCAAGGCCGTCGAACCGCTGCGGGTGCCCGCCGACGAGGAGCTGCCCAGCGCCGATGCCACCGCCGCCGAGATCGCCCCCGCCGGCAGCGCGAACCCCACCGGCGACAGCGGCAGCGCCGACCCCGCCGGCGAGAACGGCACCGCCGGGCCGGACGCGCCCGGCGCCGAGTCGGCCCGCCTCGGGTACGCCATCAGCGAGTATCCCGACGTCCCCGACGTCATGCGCCGGCTCAAGGCGCTGATCGCCCAGCCGGTACGCGGGCTGCGCCACGACGCGATGCTCGACGTGCTCAACCACTTCGACACCAAGTGCCGGGCCAGCAAGGAGATCACCGACCGGGCCAAGCGGCGGATCCCCGGCGGGGTGCAGCACAACCTGGCGTTCAACTACCCGTTCCCGCTCGCCATCGACAAGGCCGAGGGTGCCCACCTGGTCGACCGCGACGGCAACGTCTACATCGATTTCCTCCAGGCCGGCGGCCCGACCATCCTGGGCAGCAACTACGGACCGGTCAACGAGCAGGTCGCCGAGGTCGTCCACGCCTCCGGTCCGGTCACCGGCCTGTTCCACGAGTACGAACTCAAACTCGCCGAGATCATCCACCGGTACATGCCGCACATCGAGATGTACCGGGCCCTCGGCTCCGGTACCGAGGCGGTGATGGCCGCCGTGCGAGGGGCGCGGGCCTTCACCGGCAAGAAGATGGTGATCAAGCTCGGTGGGGCGTACCACGGATGGTCCGACACGATGGTGTACGGGCTACGGGTGCCCGGCACCTACCGGATGAACGCCAAGGGCATCCCGTTCGGCGCGACCAGCCGCACCCGCGAGGCCTTCCCCCACGAGCTGGGGCAGCTCAAGCGCAAGCTGGTCGAGAACCGGCTGCGCGGCGGCACCGCCGCGGTCGTGGTCGAGCCGGTCGGCCCGGAGTCCGGCACCCGCCCGGTGCCCCGCGACTACAACGCCAAGGTCCGCGAGCTGTGCGACGAGTTCGGCGCGCTGCTGGTCTTCGACGAGGTGGTCACCGGGTTCCGGCTCGGCCTCGGTGGCGCCGCCGGCTACTTCGGTGTCACCCCCGACCTGACCGTCCTCGGCAAGGCCGTCTCCGGCGGCTACCCGATGGCCGGCGGTGTCGGCGGGCGCGCCGACGTCATGGCGGTGTTCGGCTCCGGCCTGGACGGCAAGAGCGGCGCCCACATCCAGGTCGGCGGTACTCTGTCGGCGAATCCGCTCTCCTGCGCTGCCGGCTACTTCGCGATCCAGGAGATGGCCCGCACCAACGCCCCGGTCATCGCCGGCCGGGCCGGCGACCGCCTCACCCGGGGCCTGCAACGCCTCATCGACCGGTACGGCCTGCCGTACGTCGCCTACAACCAGGGGTCGATCGTGCACCTGGAGTGCAGTGGCGTCATGCTGCTGGACATGCGTAACCCGCTGAAGCTGCTCAAGGAGAACAAGGCCCGCAAGCGGCTGATGGAACAGATGGGCGCCGCGTACGCCGCCCACGGCATCATCACCCTGGCCGGCTCCCGGATGTACACCTCGATGGCCGACACCGACGAGGTCATCGACGACGCGCTCGACCGGTTCGACCGGGTCTTCGCTCTCGTCGAGGGAGTCTGACCAATGGGCGTCGCCGCTGCGCAGATCCTGGCGGTCGACCTCGGCACCTCCGGGATGAAGGCCGCGCTCGTCGCCGCCGACGGCACGGTCACCGGCTGGGCCGAACGGGCGGTGCCGCTGCGGCTGCTGCCCGGCGGTGGCGCCGAACAGGACCCCCTGGCGTGGTGGGAGGCCCTCGGGCAGGTCACCGCCGACCTGGGTCGCGCCCATCCCGAGCAGATGCGGGCGGTCACCGCCGTGTGCGCCTCCACCCAGGGCGAGGGGACCATCGCCGTCGACGCCGACGGCGAGCCGCTGACCGCCTGCATCAGTTGGCTCGACATGCGCGGGGCGCCGCACCTGCGACGGCAGTTCGCCGGATTTCCGGCGTACCAGGGAATTTCGGTGCGCCGGATCGTCCGCTGGTTGCGCCTCACCGGGGGGATGCCGTCGGTGACCGGCAAGGATCCCGCCGCCCACATGCTGCTGGTCCGCGACGAGATGCCGGCGGTGTACGAGCGGACCGCGTCGTTCCTCAACGTGCTCGACTGGATCAACCTGAAGCTGACCGGACGCACCGTGGCAACGGTCGACTCGATCCTGACCTCGTGGGTCACCGACAACCGGCGGCCCGGCGAGATCCGCTACGCCCCGGCCCTGGTCGCCGACTGCGGCATCGACCGGGACAAGCTGCCCCCGATCGTGGCCTGCACCGAGGTGATCGGCACACTCGCCCCCGCCGCCGCCGCCCACCTGGGGTTGCCCGAGTCGGTACGGGTCGTCGCCGGCGCCATCGACAACACCGCCGCAGCGATCGGGGCCGGCACCACCGGTGACAACGAACCCCACCTCTACCTCGGCACCTCGTCGTGGATCGCCGCCCACGTCCGCCGCAAGAAGACCGACGTCGGCGCCGGCATCGCGGCCGTGCCGTGCGCCATCCCGGACCGCTACCTGATGACCGCCCTCCAGGCGACCGCCGGGGCCAATCTCACCTGGCTGCGCGACAAGGTGGTGGAGTACGACGACCTGCTGCTCGGTGCCGGGCACGTGACCCGCGACGAGGGAACCATCTTCGACGCTTTTGACACGATCATCCCAACGGTGCCGCCGGGGGCCAACGGGGTGCTCTACACGCCCTGGCTCTACGGCGAACGCGCCCCGGTCGACGATCCGCACCTGCGCGCCGCGTTCCTCAACATCTCCCTCGACACCAACCGCTCGGACCTGCTGCGCGCGGTCTTCGAGGGCGTCGCGCTCAACACCCGGTGGTTGGCCCGGGCGGTCGACCGGTTCCTCGGCGCGCCCGTCACGTCGATGGCGATCACCGGTGGCGGGGCACTGTCGGACTCGTGGTGCCAGATCTTCGCCGACGTGCTCGGCATGCAGATTCGCCGGGACGCCCAGCCGCTCGCGGTCAACGCCCGCGGCGCGGGCTGGATCGGTGCGGTCGGCACCGGAATGCTTTCGTTCGCCGACATTCCCGGCCTGATCCGCAACGACCGGGTCTTCGAGCCGACGGCAGAGCATCGTGCCACCTACGACGAGATCTTCGACGTCTACCAGGACCTGCACAAGCGGTTGGCTCCCGTCTACCGGCGGCTGCACCACCGCTGAACCGTCCCCGGGGCCGAATAATCCACCCCGGTACGGCAGTTCGTGGTGTCCCCGGCGCCGGATGCCACCACTGGCCGCAACCGGATGGGCCAGCCCGGTCACGAGCCACCGAGCGGTCGGTCAGGGTCAGGTCAGGTACGCCGTCAGCGCCCGGCGGAAGCCGCCGGGGTCGTCGAGCCACGGCTGGTGTCCGCAGCCGGGCAGCACCACCGACTCACCGCGTGGAAACAACGTCGCGTACTCGACCGCGACCTTCGGTGGCAGCGCCACGTCGTACTCGCCTGCGACGATCAGCACCGGCGCGTCACGGTCGGCCAACGCGGCGCGCACCGCCCGAGAGTCGATCGCCCCGTCGGCGTAGTAGACCGCCGCGGCTTCGGCGTTCTTCCCGCTCGCCTGCCGGGCGGCCTCGGCTCGGCTGGCCTCGTCCCACCGGCCCCAGGTGAACGGGGTGGTCGCCGCCCAGTCGTCGGCCGTGGCCGCGCCTGACCAGATCCGTTGCAACGCGGCGAAGGCGGCGGGATACCAGGCCTCCCCCTGGCGCAGCTCGGCCACCGCCCGCCGCTGCAGGTCGGCGACCGTGAGCCCGACCACGATCGGGCTGGGGGTGACCAGGACCAGCGCACCGACCCGCTCGGGATGTCAGCGCCTCGACGTCGGCGACCTGCCGGTCGCAGCGGTAGGTGGTTGGTTTCGCCGGGGTTGCGGACTCGCCGGTGCCTCGCAGATCCAGCCGCAGCAGCGACCGGTACGCCGACATCCCACCCAGGTCACCAAGATAGGCCGACGCCTGCATCGGACCGCCGGGCAGGCAGACCAACGGCTCGCTTTCTCCGGATCGGTGGTACGCGAGCCGGGTGCCGTCCGCGCCCTCGAAAATCTCCATTCCGGAGATCGTATCCGGAAATCGGAGAACGTGAGATTGTGCCGCGTCGCCACCGGTGCTCGCGGCTGGTGTTTTCGGGGGGGAATGCAGTTCAGGGCCACCCCCGGCCGGGGGTGGCCCTGAACTATGAAAATTGTCCGGCGGTGTCCTACTCTCCCACACCCTCACGAGTGCAGTACCATCGGCGCTGGAGGGCTTAGCTTCCGGGTTCGGAATGTTACCGGGCGTTTCCCCTCCGCCATGACCGCCGTAACACTAT
>NZ_SMJY01000092.1:0-22798 GCF_004348355.1 Micromonospora sp. KC721
GGGCGTGGCTCCGGCTGGCCACGTCGGCCAGGCGCGGGGCTGCCTCGATGACGGCGGCCGAGGTCTGGTGGCGGGTGGCCGGCTGGTCGGCGCCGGCGACCAGGACGCCGGTGCCGGTCGCCAGCACGAGCGCGGCGGCGGAGCCGGCGACGAGCTGGTACGGACGCCCAATGGTCAGGCGCCGCAACTGCCGCCTGCGGTGGTGCTTCACGGGTTCCTCCACGGTACGGGGGCGGGAGCGGCACGCCGGACCGGCGCGTGACGGCAGGCGTCACACGCGGAGGGCAGGGGCGGGTCGCTCGGTGAGGGATCGCCCGGACGGGTCGCCGGGCGCAGGGGGCGGATGCCGGAGTCAGGCCGTGACGGCGTGTCCTACCGGCGGGTGCACCCCGGTACCGAGGTGGAGCGGAGGTGAGGGGTGTGGGGCACGGGATGGAACTCCTTCCGACACCGCCTACCGGGTTAGCTGACGGATTCGGGCGGGAAGATCGCCCTACCACGGGACTGTGCCCCGCGGATTCACCCCGGACGTGCTGTGGGTCCCCGGTTCGTGACAGGCACGATTCGGCGGGCCGACACGGCGTCGCCTCTTGCGATCGGTTACCGCGTCGGACTGCGGTGACACTACTGGCCCAAGCGTCTCGCGCCAACCCCTCTGAGCTGCTCAAACATCATTCGGTAGCGCTGTTTCCGGGGCAGTTCGCCACTGACATGACTCAATGGGACGAGCGGCCTTTCCGGCATGACCGGACGACAACCGGACAACGACGGCGACAGTTCCCCGCATTGCCGCCGTCGATGTCACCGACTGTCACCGGATGCCCGTTTTCGTGGCGACGTGACCGGGCTCACGGGGCCCGAGCTGGCGATCTCGGCGGATCCGCCGCGCCCACCCCACCACCGGGACCACGCGACGACCGCCGACACCAACGCTGGCCCGCACCCGGCCCTCGCACGTATCGCGAGCCCGGTGGGTGTGCTCGCCGTGGTGTTGACAGCTCCGGGCACGGAACCGGGCTCATCCGACCCGGGCCGGCCGCCAGCGGGTCACGGCGGCGGTACGGAAGTCGGTGGCGGTTCGCCGCCGCGCGGGCGCCCGGTCCGGCCGCAGTCGCTGCGCCGCCGCGTACGCCTCGACGGCGAGGGCCCGGGCGGCTTCCGCCGCCCGCTCGGCGTCCTGCCAGGCCGCGCGTTCCCGATCGACCGCCGCCCGGTACGCCTCCCGCCGGCTGTCGCGCACGGCGCGGACCAGTCGTACCTCCTGCTCGACCGGGTGCCGCCGGGGGTCCCAGCCGTCCCGGTGGGCGAAGACGTCCCACAGCCGCTCCACCGGCAGTTCGCCGCGCCAGTGCGCCGCCACCGCGGCCCGGTGCAGCCAGCGCTCCCGCGCGGCGTACTCCGCCGGAGTGCGCGGGGTACGCGGGGTCGGCAGCGCCCCGACGCCGACGAACCGGCGCGTGGCCGTCTCCGCCTCGTCGTACGCGGACCAGGCGCGGTTCACCTCCTCCTGGGCGACCAGCCATCTGTCCCGCCACCGCCCGGCGGTCCGGGCGGCGTGTGCGGCGGCCACGGCGACCTCCTCGGCGTACCGGCGCAGGTCCGCCGCCTCGACGGCCGGATCGTCAATCGGGTCGGTGGCGTCGCCGTGCGGGCTCTCCCGCTCCGGCCGGGCCACCAGCGCGGTGAGCATGGTGAGGGCGAGGACCAGCAGGGCCGACCAGATGGCGACGGCGGTCGGAACCTCGATCAGGAACTGGTAGACGACGGCGTTCACGAATCGGCACCTCCCTGGAGCAGGACGCGGATCAGGGACCGCACCCTCGCCCGGCGGCGACGTGCCGGCCGTCAGACCGGACGGACGAGCGGGTGCGGGGTGGGATCGATCGACAGGGCGTGGTCGCGCGGGGCGGTCAGGCGACGGGCGGCGCACGCGGGCCGGTGCCGGCCGGCGCCCACCCGGCCGGGGCGGGGGGCGCCACGGTGTCGGCGGCGGCCGGAACACCGGGCGGCACGGCCACCGGACCGGTCGCGGGGGGTACGCCCGACGGCAGTTCGCCGGCGACGTGGTCCTGGGCGGCAGTGTACCCGCCGGCCACCGCGACGGCCGACTCGCCCGTGGGCCCGGCGACGGCTCGTTCTCCGGTGATCACCGCGACGGGCCGCGCGAGGCCGGGCCGAACCGCCGCCTCGACGGAGCCGGCGGAAACCGGTGCCCCGACAAGCGGCATGGGAGCGGTCGACACCGAACCCGGCGGCGCGGCCACGCCGTCGGGCGCCGGGGAGCCGCCGAAGGAGAACGCGACCGCCATGGCCAGACTGGCCAGCAGACGGCAGGCCCAACGCGCCACCGACCACAGGGGACTGGTGAACGCGACCGGGAGCACGGATCCACGCTACCGCCGACACCGCTGAGGACGCAGCGCCGACGGGCGTGTCGCACGGTGGACGGTCAGCCGGGACGGCCGGCGGTGGATCGCGACGATGAGGTAGCGGCCCGACGGGCGACCGGCACGGTGGTGTCGCCCGGCGCCGGCCGGTCGCCGGCCGGCACCGGCGCGCCGGACGGGGACGCCAGGGGCGCCGGCGGACGGCGGCGGGAAGCCAGCCGGCGCATCATCGGGTTCTCCACCCAGCGGTGCAGCGCGGCGGCGAACACCAGGTTCACCACCAGGAAGCCGAGCACCACCAGCGGCCCCCACCAGCCCGGCAGCCCCACCCCGAGGTGACCGGAGGCCCGCAGCACGGTGACCATCACCAGCACGTGTACCAGATAGAAGGCGAAGGAGACCTCGCCGAGCCAGACCAGTCGGCGGTGGCGCCACGGCGAAGGCCGCCCGCGTACGTCCGCGTCCGCCGCCGCGGTGATCACCAGGAGGTACGCCACGGAGAGGATCGCCGCCCACAGCTCGGCGCGGATCCACAGGCCCGCCACCACCCAGGTGGCCACGAAGATCAGGCTGGCCAGGGGAAGCCGTGGACCGCGCCACCGGCCCCGGCGCATCAACTCGGCGGCGGCCACGCCCAACCAGAACTCGGTCGAGCGGACCAGCGGGAAGATCTGGGTGAACCACCAGGTGCTCTCCTCGGGCACCAGGAGCTGACCCGGCCAGAGCGCCACGATCACCAGTGGCACGGCCACCACCACCGACCAGAGCAGCCCGGTGCGGGCCCGGCGTAACGCCGGCAACACCAACGGCAGGCAAAGGTAGAAGAACAGCTCGCAGGAGAGCGACCAGCTGACCGTGTTGATGCTGTAGAAGTAACCCGGGGTGGGATCCCATGCCTGGACGAGAAACAGGTTCTCCAGGGCCGCCCGGGGCACCACCGGGTCGGCGAACCACCACATCACCGCCAGCGCCGCCGCCCAGGTCAGCACGTGGTTCGGGTAGATCTTGGCCAGTCGCCGCCGCCAGAAGTCGCGGTGCCGCTCGCCGTCGCGGGCCGACCACACCAGCACGAAGCCACTGAGGATGAAGAAGAACTGCACCCCGGACAGGCCGAGGGTGAAGATCACATCGACGACGGCCTTGGCCTCGGGGTCGCCGACGATCCGCATGGTGCCGGCGTGGTAGCCGAAGACCAACATCGCGGCCACCCACCGCAGACCGGTCAGCGAGGGCAGCCGGTTCGCCGACGGCGTGCTCGTGGCGGACCTCTCCGCATCGACACGGATCGACACCACGTACATCCCTCCTCGGCCGCGTCGTCGCCACGGCCCGGGGCGACGTCCCACACGGCCCCGGTGAGGACCGCCGCCGGGCACCCTACCCGCTCGTCCGGCGAATGCCGGTCAGCGGCCGGCCACGTCGCGGACCTGCTCCGACCATCCGAGCCTCGGGCGAAGACGATGGCGGATCCGTCACGGGCCTGATACGCCACGGACGGGTACCGGTGATGGTCCACCCACCCGGCCCGTAGCCGCGCCGACGACGAACTCATCCACGGCTATCGGGATGCGTGGCTGCGCGAACCGAGCCCTCGCCCCTCGTACCCACACCCTGCGGGGACGGTGGCCGGGGCGATCGCGATCGCCCCGGCCACCGTCCCCTGGCCTATCAGGACCACTTCTGGTAGTCGCCCGCGTTCGGCGAGTTCAGATAAACCGAACCCTGCCAGTTACTGTCGAGTGCGCTGTAGTGATTGATTTCATTTCTGTGGTTGATGCGGCCGGTGAACGAATCCTTCTGCCACTGCTGGTAGCGGCCGCCATTGCAGGCCAACGTGTACACCCTGCCGGTGGATTCGGTGCCGTCAAGGCACTCCGAGCTCCAACTGTTGATGAGGTACGTCCAGGTGCCACTTCCAGCCCCCCAATACCAGAGCTGTTTGGTCCCGCCATTGCACGGGGCCGTGAAGACGTGCCCCGTGCTGCCACCGAGCGCCTGCTCCAGGCATCGGTTGGTGGCCCTGTTCCTGATGCTGACGGCGGCCAGGGCTCCCACACCGGCCGGCTCCACAACGAAGCCGGATTCAGCCGGGGCGGTCAGGGTCGCGGTGATCGGCGCAGCGACCGCAGCACCTGCTGGCGCGGGCGCCAGCCCGGCGCCGAATGCCCCGGTGGCAGGCCGCTCCGCATTCGATGCACTCGCCGGCGCAGACAGCGCCAAGACCACTCCGAGTGCAACCATCACGGGCGCGATGATCTTTTTCAATTCGACTCCTAATTGTCGTGAGCTCGACGCGCTCACTATCGCAGGAATAAATCGCGTGCTGCGAGGGTTGTAAGTCCTGGCTTAACCGTGCCGCTCAGCGCCTCGGGTGACCGCTTGGCGGCATGCTCCGACTGCGATGCCGACGCGCACATGGGGGATGCGGATGCACCGGATTCACTTCACGGCCGCCGACCTGGCACGGGTGCGGGTGGCGCCGACGCTGGGTCCCATGGCCGAGACCCTGTTCAGCCTTCTCAAGCTGCGCGGGCGGGTGGAGGAGACAGTGTTCGGCGGGTGGCGGCGTCGCGTGCGCGGCGCCCTTGACTCGCGCTCCGCCGTCCTGGCCGCGATCGCGCCCGCGCGGATGCCGTTCCTTGATCTGGCCATGCTCGCCGGACCCGGCCCCGACCTGGCCGAAAGCGCCGAAGCGTTCCTGTCCAGCCCCCGGCAGGCCGTCCGGGCTGAACTGGATTTCTACGCCGAGCATCACGGCCGGATGCCGACCGTGCTCACTGGGCTCGTCGACACTCTCGCCGTCCGACACGAGGTGCTGTCCGTGATCAAGGCCTACCACCGTGTCGCTGTCGGCCCACACTGGAAGCGCATGCGCGCGCACCTTGACGCCGAGCGCGTCCAACGCGGCACGATCCTGCTCGACCACGGCGTCGACGGTCTCCTGTCGAGCCTGCACCCGGACATCCGGTGGAGGCCGCCGACCCTTTACGTTCATACCCCCGACCAGTTCGACTGCGACTTCACCCTCGACGGGCGCGGGCTGCTGCTGGTGTCGTCGTTCTTCCTGCCCGCCCCGGTGATTTGTTACGACCCCGGCAATCCCGCCGACTGCTCCCTGATCTACCCTGCTCCGCTCGGCATCGACCACGCCGCGGACATCTGGACGGCTGGCACATCGACGCAGGCGCTCGCCAACCTCCTCGGGCGCACCCGCGCGTCGGTGCTCACCGCCATCGCCGACGGTGTGACCACCACCGGCTCCCTGGCCCGCCGCCTGGACATCTCATCGGCGGCGGCCAGCCAACACACCGCCGTCCTCCGCGAGGCAGGCCTGATCACGACCCGCCGGCATCACAACAACGTGCTGCACAACCCCACCCAGACCGGCCTGACGCTCCTCGACCGGCGCGGCACATGAGGCGTGCGGGGGTCGCGCCGCCCCACACCGGGACACCGAAACTGGCCACCTGTTAACCCTGCGCTCGCGAGCTGTTCAACCACCTCATCGTTGCCGGATACGTCAGGTTCCGTGCCCGGCCATCCGGGTGCCCGAGGGTGTCGGGGTGGTCAATCAGCCCGCGCGCACCCCGCTGCTGAGCGTCGTCGTCCCGGTCCACGGGGTGGAGACGTACCTGCACCAGTGCCTCGACTCGATCCGCCGGGACGTCCCCGCCGGCGACGCGGCCGCGGTCGAGATCGTCGCCGTCGACGACGCCTCGCCGGACCGGTGCGGCGAGTTGCTGCGGGCGTACGCGGCGACCCATCCCGGCGTGCGCACCGTCCACCTGGAGACGAACGTGGGGCTCGGCCCGGCCCGCAATGCCGGGCTGGAGGTGGCCGGCGGCGACTACGTCTGGTTCGTCGACAGCGACGACTGGCTGCCGCCGGGCACCATCCCGGCGGTACTGGCGCGGCTGCGGGCACACCGCCCGGACGTGATGATCATCGACCATCTGCGGGTGCACGAGGACGGCCGGCACGAGACCGATGCCAGCAGCCCACTGCTGCGCGGGGTGCCGGACGTGGTACGGCTGGCCGACCGGCCCCAGTTGCTGCGCGTGCAGCACACCGCGTGGAACAAGGTGGTCCGCCGGACCTTCCTGGACGAGTTGGAGCTGCGCTTCCACCCCGGCTGGTACGAGGACATCCCGTTCAGTCATCCGCTGCTGATCGGCGCGGAGCGGATCTGCGTACTGGACCGGGTCTGCTACCACTACCGCCAGGGCCGACAGGGCGCGATCACCTCCACCCGCAGCGGCCGGCACTTCGACGCCTTCGACCAGTACGACCGGCTGCTGGACTGGGTTCGGCGGCGGTACCCGGACGACCGACTGCACGCCGAACTGTTCGGACTGATGGTCAACCACATGCTGGTGGTGGTCGGTAACGACGACCGGCTACACCCGCACCTGCGCCGTGCCTTCTTCCGCCGGGTGGCCGAGCAGTACCGTCGTCATCTGCCGGCGAGCGGCTACCCCCGCCCCGGTGGGGTGGCCGGGCTCAAGCACCGGCTGGTCGGCCGGGACAGCTACCTCGCGTACGCGGCGCTGCGACGCGCGCACCGGCTGGCCGGCCGGGTACGGCAGCCCGCCCCGTCCACCGCCGGACATCCGGGCGCGCCGGCACGGCCAGAGCCCAGCGGTGCGGCGGATGGTCCGGCGCGGGTCGACGGGTCGCAGTCGGACGTGCTGGCGGGGCGGGGCAGTCCGTGAGCAGCCCGGTCGCGGGTTCCGCTCTCCGGAGCCGGACCGGCGGCGCGGGGCGTTCGCATCGTCCGGGGACGACAAAGTGTTCCGGTCGTCCGGGGACGACGGGGCAAGGACCGCGCATGGGCGCGGACGCACAGTGAACAGGGGTCGGGCATGACGGTGGCAGTGAAGATCGGACCGCACGTGGTGGGGGCGGGGGAACGACCGTTCGTGGTGGCCGAGATGTCCGGCAACCACAACGGGGACCTGGACCGGGCGCTGGCCATCGTGGACGCCGTCGCGGCCAGTGGGGCGCACGCGTTGAAGTTGCAGACCTACCGGCCCGACACCATCACCATCGACGTCGACTCCCCCGCCTTCCGGATCTCCGGCGGGCACGAGCTGTGGGGCGGCGAGAACCTGTACCGGCTCTACGAGAAGGCGCACACCCCGTACGAGTGGCACGCGCCGATCTTCGCCCGGGCCCGGGAGCGGGGGCTGACCGTGTTCTCCTCGCCCTTCGACCCGAGCGCGGTGGAACTGTTGGAGGAGCTGGACGCGCCGGCGTACAAGATCGCCTCATCGGAGCTGGTCGACCTGCCGCTGATCCGGTTGGTGGCCAGTACCGGTAAACCGTTGGTGATCTCCACCGGAATGGCGACGGTCGCCGAGATCGACGCCGCGGTGCGCACCGCGCGGGAGGCGGGCGCCGGTGGCATCGTCCTGCTGGCTTGCACCGCCTCCTACCCGGCTCCGCCGGCCGACAGCAACCTGCGGCGCATCCCGGTGCTCGCCGACCTGTTCGGGGTACCGGTGGGCCTGTCCGACCACACCCCCGGCATCGGGGTGCCGATCGCCTCGGTGGCGCTGGGCGCCTGCTTCGTCGAGAAGCACGTGACGCTGGACCGGTCCGACGGCGGGGTGGACTCGGACTTCTCGCTGAACCCGGACGAGCTGGCCGCCCTGGTCGTCGAGTCGCAGCGGGCGTACGCGGCGCTGGGCGGGACGCTGGTCGGCCCGACCCCCGCCGAGCGGGAGGGGCTGCGCTTCCGCCGGTCCCTGTGGGTGGTCGAGGACGTCCGGGCCGGTGAGCCGGTGACCACGCGCAACGTCCGCTCGATCCGCCCGGCCGGTGGGCTGGCCCCGGCGGCGATCGACGCCGCGCTCGGCCGGATCTTCGCCGTCGACGTTCCCCGGGGCACCCCGCTGAGCTGGGACCTGATCTGACGCTCGCCCGCCGGCCGCGCCACCGCGCGGCCGGCGGCACGCGGGTTCTTGCCGCCGATAACCTGCGCCTCGGCGACGCCGTCGCTGATCGCGGCAGGTGGGGAGTCGGGCGCGCTGGAAGTCAGCGTCTGCCGTAACCCGCCCGCGCCAGGCGACCATTGTGGGCCATCGGGGACGGACCGGTCAGGGCGCAAAGGCCACCGTGACGACCAGGTCGGCCACGCGCAGCGTCCGCCACACCGCTGGCGTCTGCGGGGGTACGACCAGCCCGTGCCGCCGCCACCAGAGGGCCACCGGCACCTCCGCCAGCTTGCACAGGCTCTCCGCCCGGGTCCACCGGGCCCAGAAGTCGGTGGGCCCGAAGCGCCGGGCCAACGCCGGCGGTACCTCGGCATCGGCCCGTTCGGCGTCGACCGCCACCCGCCAGCCCGGCGCGGGCGGACCGTACCAGCCGACGCAGCGCCCGTCGTCGAGGTGGCTGCGGGTCACCGCGTACGCCAGCTCGGCCGGTGTGCCGACCCGCAGGTGCCGTTCGGCGGCCGCCAGCAGGGCCGGCACCGGACGTGTGCCGGCCGGGCCGGGCGGGCACGGCCGGCCGGCCACCCCGACCGGTCCCCCGCGCGGATCAGACGGAGGCCGCACCGTCCACCACGATCACCTGGCCGTTGATGTTGGTGTGCTCGCGCAGCAGCATCCGTACCACCGGCACGACCTCCGCCGGCTCGGTGAGATGCCCGGTCGGGGTGCGGCGGACGATCTGGTCCAGCTGGGTGCTGCCCAGCACGGCGGACATCTCCGAGGCGAAGAACCCCGGCGCGACCGCGTTGACCAGCACCCGCCCGCCCAGCTCCCGGGCCAGCGAGCGGGTCGCGGCGTCCATGCCGCCCTTGGTGGCCGAGTACGCCACCAGGCCGGGAAAGCCGCGCTGCGCGCAGATCGAGGTGATGTTGACGATCCGGCCACGGCGTCCGCCGCCGAGCATCCGCCGGACCACCAGGCGGGTGAGCTGCAACGGCGCGGTCAGATTCGTCTCGACGATCCGGGCGATGTCGGCGGTGGAGGTGTGCGTGTGCATCGAGTCCTGGCCGACGGCGGCGTTGTTGACCAGCCCGTCCACCGGGCCGAGCCGCTCCTCGGCCGCCCGCAGGAAAGCCTGCGCGGCGGACAGGTCGGTGACGTCGACCGCGCCGACGTGCACCCGGTCCGGGTACGTGTCGGCCAACTTCGCCAGCTCGGGAGTGACGGTACGGGCGAACGCGGCCACCTGCACTCCGGCATCGAGCAGGTCGGTGACGATGGCCAGCCCCAGTCCGCGCGATCCGCCGGAGACCAGGACCACGGAACTGGGTGGGACCAGAGGGGTGTCAGACATCGCTCTTCAACGTCTCCTTGACGGGTATCTCGGGCAGCAGCCGGATGCGGCGGGGCACCGCGTGCTCGGGTAGCCGGTCGGCGCACCAACGGACCAGCTCGGCCTCGTCCGGCGCGTCGTCCGACGCGGTCGGGACCACCTCGGCGACCACCATCCGGCCGAGCAGCGGCGCCCGACGGCCGCTGACCCGCGCCCAGGCCAGCCGCGGGTGGGCGGCGAGCACACCCCGGACCAGGCCGGCGGAGACCTTGCTTCCGCCGACGTTGATCTCGTCGGAGTCCAGCCGACCGGTGATCAGCACCCGGCCGTCGACGACCTGCACCCGGTCGCCGGTACGCACCGGGCCGTCGAGCCCGGCGCCGTGGTGCGGGGAGATGATCACCAGTTCCTCGCCGTCGACCGAGAGGGTCGGCCGGCCGGGCAGGCGGCGGTCCAGCCACCCGACCGGGAAGCCGGCCCGACCGTCGTGGACCACGATGGACGCACCCACCTCCGAGGAGGCGTAGATCCAGGAGATCCGGGCGGCCGGGAAGACCTCCCGCAGCCGGTCCAGCACCGCCTGGTCGACCGGTTCACCGCCGAGGGTGAGCTGGCGCAGCGGCACCCGGGCCAGCGCCGCCGGGTCCCGGTGCAGGGTGCGCCGCCAGAACGTCGGGGTGCCGGAGGCGGCGTCCACCCCGTGCGCGGCGGCGAGCGCCGGCCAGTCGTCCAGTTCGTCGGCGTCCACCACCACCAGGTGCTGCCCTGGCTGGGTCAGCGACAGGGTCACCACCTGCCACCAGGCGTACGTGCCGGACGCGTACGGGCAGAGCCAGGTGCGGGCCGGCTGGACACCGCGGACGGTGGTCAACGACTCCAGGGTGTGCCCGACCCGTTTGGGTCGCCCGGTGGAACCGGAGGTGAGCAGCCAGAGGCGACCCGGCTCGGCGGGACGCGACCGGACCGGCGGCTCGGCGTCGGACCCCGGGCCGGTGACCGTGAAGCCGGCCGCCCGCAGGTCGTCGCGCATCGCCCGGTCCATCCGGGCGGCCGAGGTGAGCAGCAGCTCGGTGCCGTACGTGGCGTGGTGCCGGGCCGCGGCCAGCGCCTCGGCCGGGCCGGCAGTGAGGACGGCGGCCGGCGACGGCAGCGCCGGCTCGGGCAGGTCGCGCCAGGTCGTGACGCGGCCGGCGACGACGATCCGGTTGTCCAGGCCGGCGAGGGTACCGACGGTCACTGGCGCTGGAGGGACTCGAGGAAGTCGAGGACATCCCCGACCGTGGCGATGCGGCGCAGGCCGGGGGCGTCGAAGTTGAGTTCCTCCCCGGTGGCGTCCTCGACCCGCAGGGCCAGTTCCGAGAAGTCCAGCGACCGGAAGCCGATCTCCCGCAGGTCGGCGGCGTCGTCGTCCGGCAAGACCCGGCCCTGGTTCGCCAGCACCTGCGACATGAGGTCGCGGATGTGCGCGCGGCTCAGTTCGTTCATGCGGCGGAGTGTAGCGCCCGGAAAATGCTGGCGACATTTCCCGGGTAGGGTCTGGAGGACGTGACAAGAAATCGCACGGAAAGGGCCGCCAGTGCTACGCGAAGCGACCGGGGACGACGTTCACCTGATGTTTTCCTGGCGTAATCAGGAAGCCAACCGGCAGGTCAGCAAGACCAGTCACGTGATCTCCGCCGCCGAGCACGCGGCGTGGTGGTCCCGGGTGTGTGACGACCCCACCAGGCGGGTGCTGGTGTACGAACGCGACGGGCTGCCCTGCGGCGTGGTGACCTTCTTCGACCTGCGGCTGGACGGCCCGCGTACCGGGGCGTGGGGCTTCTACCTGGACGCCGAGGGGCTGGCCGGGCGGGGCGAGACGCTACCGGCCTGGCTGGAGGTGATGCGCGAGGCGGTGGACCACGCGTTCGACACGCTGGCGCTGGACCGCCTCGACGGGGAGGTGCTGGCGCACAACACCGTGGTACGTCAGATGAACCATCGGTTCCGGTTCGTCGAGGGGATCCCGCAACGGCAGGTGCACGACGGGCGGGAAATCGAGGTTATCCCGATTTCCCTGACCCGGGAGAATCGCCGCCGTCGCTGATTTCGACAATTGTCCGTCCGGCATTCACCCGGCGGACATCGGAAGTTCATTCCCGGCCACGCGGGTCAGCCGCGCCGCCAGGCCGCCCAGTGCTGGCGCGGATTGCCGCCGAGCCGGACGAACCCGTACCGGGCACCGTCCCAGTCGTCCGGTTCGCCGGGGGCCCAGCGGGTGAGCACCACGTCGGCCGCGGCCGGCGGCCGGTCCCGGAACCACCGCACGTCCGTCCAGGTCACCTGGTGGCTGAGGTTGAACCGCAGGATGTAGTGCACGCCGACGGAGGCGTACACCCGTTCGCCGGGGCGCAACCCCAGCTCGGCGAGGCGCGGGGTGGGGGCGGTGGCCGCCACCATCGGCCGCACCAACCGGTCGGTGATCACCGCCATGGTGCCGATGTTCACCACCACCAGCGCGGCCAGCGCGGCGATCCGCCACCGGGGCCGGCGGAGGGCGACCACCAGCAGCAGACAGCCGGCCAGGCCCACCGCCGCGCCGGTGAACGGGCGGAACTGGCGCCAACCACCGGTCAGCGCCATCAGGTCGGGTGCGCCGAACCCGCCGTAGCGCAGCTCGTGGCCCCGGCTGGCCACGTACGCGAGCCGGGCCGCGATCAGCGTCGCCCCGCCGATCAGCACCGCCACCGCGACGGCGGCCCGGCGCAGCGCCACCCGCCCGGTCACGGTGAGCAGCACCCCCACCCCGACCAGCAGCCAGAACGGGGCCAGCATCTGCACGTACCGGCCGTAGATGGCGTCCAGCGGCTTGCTGGTGATGCCGGCGAGGATCACCGACGCCCCACCGGCCACGCCGACGCTCGTCACCAGGGCGACGCCGACCGTCCAGCGGACGGCCGCGTCCCAGGTCGGCCGGAACTGCTCGCGCACCGCGGCGGCCCAGGCGATCCCGGCCAGCCCGAAAGTGATCACCACCAGGTACCAGAGCTGGGTGGCGACGGCCGCGGAGAGCCGCAGCAGCCCCGGGCCGGAGGCAACGGCCCGTAGGGTGCCGCCGCCGGGCGGGTTGCCGAGCAGGTACACCCGATCGCCGAGCAGGCGGATGCCGGCCTCGTTGACCAGGGCCAGGGCCAGCACCGGCAGCACCGCGGCGAGGACCTGGGCGGGGGTCGCCCGGCGGCGGACGAGCAGCAGCAGGACCAGCCCGACGTGCACCGCGACGATCACCAGGCCCCGGGAGTGCAGCAGATGGAACGCGCCGGCCAGCGTCCCGACGGCGACGGCGGCCAGCGGTGTGGGCCGGGACAGCCAGCGGTGCACGGCGAGCAGCCAGGCCAGCACCAGCGGCGCCATGACCGTGTCGATCATCGCCACCTGGGCGTAGAAGGCGGTCGCCGGCAGGGTCGCCGCGACGGCGGCGGCGACCAGGGCGGTCGACCGGCGCGGCGCGAACAGCCGGCGACCGAGCAGGTACGCCAGCGGCAGGGCGAGGCTGTTCAGCATCGCGTTGATCAGGTGCACGAGGCGGTAGCTGTCGGTGAACTCCCGGTCGCCGAGGAACGCCGGGGCGATCAGCATCGGGTAGCCGACCCGGCGCAGCGGACCGTTCTCGCTGCTGAAACCACCCGGTCCGCCGGCGAGTGCCCGCGCGGTGTTGAGGTAGCTGTCCTCGTCGGTGTGCGCGATCGGCAGTGTCACGTGCCGGGCCAGCCACATCCGCCAGCCGACCCCGGCCAGCCAGCCCGCGACCAGCAACGCCGGCACCAGCCACCGTCGCCTGGGGGTGGCGGGCGGATTCGCCGGATCGGCGGGCCGTGCTCGCACGTCGGTGCCGGACGCCATCGTCGCCTCCTGCTCGGTCGGTGCCCCGGCGACCGGCGGTCGACAGGGACGGATGGGATGACGCGGGCCCGGCGCCACGTCGACCCCTCGCGAGATCGTGGCGAGTTTCCGTTCCGGTGGAACGACAACTTTCCAGGATCTCCGGCTCATGCCCGAAAGGTGACGGGAGTCCGGGGCTGCCAGGTGGACAGGTCGCCGCGCGATGTGCGGTCCGTCGCCTCGGGGGCACCGGACGGACGCACCACGGCGGGGTACGGCCGGCCGCACCGGACGCGCGGGCCACTGTAGTCGGAGCACGCCCCACCGGCCGACCGTGCCGCGTCGACGGGGCAAGTGTTCGCCTGCCGGGTGCCCGGCATTCACGACAGCAGCGCGGGCGGTTCACCGCTGCGCGTCGGTGTGTTAACCCGCCATGGCTAGCGTCCGTCCGGTCGCGTGGCCCCGGCCGCCCGGCAGGCGAACCTGCGATCATGGGAGCACCACATTGAGTGAGCTGACGGGATCCTCCATCCTGGTCACCGGCGGCACCGGTTCCTTCGGGAAGACCTTCCTCCGGCATCTCCTCGCCGAGGCCGACCCGGCCCGGGTGGTGGTGTTCTCGCGCGACGAGCTGAAGCAGTACGAGCTGCGCCAGCAGCTCGGCGACGACCCGCGACTGCGCTGGTTCATCGGCGACATCCGCGACCGGCACCGGCTGACGCGCGCCATGCACGGCGTGGAGCACGTGGTGCACGCCGCCGCGCTCAAGCAGGTCGACACGGCCGAGTACAACCCGTCGGAGTTCATCGCCACCAACATCACCGGTTCGCAGCACGTGGTGGACGCGGCGATCGAGGCCGGCGTGCGGAAGGTCATCGCGCTCTCCACCGACAAGGCGTCCAGCCCGATCAACCTGTACGGCGCCACGAAGCTGGTCGGCGACAAGCTCTTCGTCTCCGCCAACCACTACGCCGCGCAGCACCCCACCCGTTTCGCGGTGGTGCGCTACGGCAACGTGGTGGGCAGCCGCGGCTCCGTGGTGCCGCTGTTCCGCCGGCTCGCCGCCGAGGGCAGGAGCCTGCCGATCACCGACAAGCGGATGACCCGCTTCTGGATCACCCTGGACCAGGCCGTCCAGTTCGTCATGGACAGCTTCGACCAGATGCAGGGCGGTGAGCTGTTCGTGCCGCGCATCCCCAGCATGCGCATCCTCGACCTGGTCGAGGCGGTGGCCCCGGACGCGACCACGCACGAGATCGGCATCCGCCCCGGCGAGAAGCTGCACGAGGAGATGATCGCCCCGGACGACAGCCGCCGGACCCTGCGGGCCAAGGACCGGTTCATCGTCCAGCCCACCATCGCCACCTGGGGCTACCAGCCGCCGGTCGGCTGCGAGCCGGTGCCGGACGGGTTCGCGTACCAGTCGGACACCAACGACGAGTGGCTGAGCGTGGCGCAGCTGCGCGACATGCTCGGCATCACTGCGTGATGACGATGCTCCCGTACGGCCGGCAGTCGGTCACCGACGACGACGTCGCCGCCGTGGTCGCCGCGCTGCGCAGCGACTGGCTCACCACCGGCCCGCAGGTCGAGGCGTTCGAGACCGACCTGTCCCGGTGGACCGGCGGGACCGGTTGCGCGGCGGTGTCCAACGGCACGGCCGCCCTGCACGTGGCGTACGCGGCGGCCGGCGTCGGCCCCGGCGACGAGGTGGTCGTCCCCCCGATGACGTTCGTGGCGACCGCCAGCAGCGCGGTCGCCCTCGGCGCGACGGTGGTCTTCGCCGACGTGGCGGAGGAGACCTTCACCCTCGACCCGGCGGCCGCCGCGGCGGCCACCACCTCCCGCACGAAGGTGGTGGCCGCGGTCGACTACGCCGGCCACCCGGCCGACTACGACGCCCTGCGCGCCGCGCTGGCCGGCAGCGACGCCCTGTTGCTGGCCGACGCCGCGCACTCGATCGGCGCCACCTACCGGGGCCGGCCGGTCGGCTCGCTGGCCGACCTGACCACCTTCTCGTTCTTCCCCACCAAGAACCTCACCACCGCCGAGGGCGGCGCGGTCGTCACCGGCGACCCGGAGCTGCTGAAGCGGGCCCGTCGTTTCCGCAACATCGGGCTGGTCCGCGAACGCGACGAGCTGCGCTGGCCGGACGAGGGCGGCTGGCACCAGGAGGTGCACGAGTTCGGTCTGAACTACCGGCTGCCGGACGTGCTCTGCGCGCTGGGCCGCAGCCAGCTCCGCCGGCTCGGCGACTTCCTCGCCGCCCGGGCCCGGCTGGTCGCCCGGTACGACGAGGCCCTCGCGGACCTCGACGGGGTGCGGATCCCCGGCCGCCGCTCCTGGGCCGCCCCGGCCTGGCACCTCTACCCGGTCCGGGTGCTCGACGGCCGTCGCCGCGAGGTGTACGACCGGATGCGCGCCGCCGGCATCGGGGTGCAGGTCAACTACATCCCGGCGCACTGGCATCCGGCCTTCGCCGAGCTGGGCTACCGGCGCGGATCCTGCCCGGTGGCCGAGTCGTTCTACCAGCAGCAGCTCTCCCTGCCGCTCTTCCCGACCCTCACCGACGCCGACCAGGACCGCGTGATCGACGCGTTCCGCGCCGCCCTGCGCGGCGTACCCGTGCGTCCCGCCGCCTGACGGGGTACCGATGCACCACGCGAACCACTTCTACGGGCACGCCCACGTGCTGGCGCGCTACTGCGGGCTGGGCGACGGGCACCCGCCCCGGATCAACGGGTACGTCCAGCACGGCTGGAACATCGGCGACGGGCTCGCCCCCGGCCACCCGTACGCCGACCGCACCCCGAGCCTGCTCTGGTCCGAGCAGACCCGCCGACGGGCCTGGTCGGTGGGGCGGCGCAACGTCGTCACCATCGGCGCTCCCTTCGCGTACCTGCTGGACCTGCGCCGCGACGACCCGCCGGAGCCGCAGCGGGAGGGCACCATCTGGTACCCGTTCCACGGCTGGGAGGGCCAGCACGTCAAGGGCGACCACAAGGAGCTGATCGCCCGGATCCGGGCCACCGAGCCGGGTCCGGTGACGGTCTGCCTCTACTGGCACGAGTACGGCATGCGCCGGGTGCGCCGGCTCTACGAGAACGCCGGCTTCCGGGTGATCTGCCACGGCTACCGGGGTCACTGGTGGAAGGACACCGACCCGTTCTTCCTCGACAAGCAGCTCACCGAACTGCGCCGGCACGCCCGCGTCGCCTCCAACCGACTCACCAGCGCGATCTTCTACGGCATCGCCGCCGGCTGCGAACCCGCCGTCTACGGCGACCCGATGATCCTGTCCGACGAGGACCCCACCTTCGGCGGCACCGCGCGCATCCGCCGGCAGTGGCCGCAGCTGCACGGCGAGTCGGTCGACCAGGCCACCGCCGTCGAGATCGCCCGCGCCGAGCTGGGCACCGACCACCGCTGCACGCCGGCCGAGCTGCGCGAGCTGCTCGGATGGGCGAACCTCCAGGAGGACGACGTTGACGACTGAGACCACACCCCGCATCGCCCTGCCCGGCGGGGAGATGCTGGCCTGGTCGGACCTGCCGGAACGCCGGTTGGCCGAGGGCGGCCCGTTGGGGTCGCTGCTGGCCCGACTGGTGCCCACCGGCGTCCGGGTGCTGCTCGCCGGGCCGCACGACCCGGCGTTGCTGGCCCGGCTGGCCCACGCGGAGGTGACCTGCCTGCTGCGCAGTCACCCGGACGGGGTGACGCTGGCCGACCGGGGCGCCCGGGTGGTGGTCGGCGGACCGGCCGGCCTGCCCGCCGACGAGCAGTGGGACGTGGTGGTCGCCGCCGCCGGGCTGGACGCCGTCGAGTCGGTGGAGGGCGACCGGCTGGGCTGGGACGGCGTGCTGCAGCGGCTGGTCACGGCGGTGGCCCCGGGCGGGACGCTGCTGCTGCGGGTGGACAACCCGCTCGGCGTGCACCGCCTGGTCGCCGCCTCCCCCTGGTACGCCGACCGGTCCGACCGGGCCTGGTCCGTCGGCGGGGTACTGGACGCCGGCCGGCCCGCCAACCCCGCACAGGTCCGGGCCCGGCTGGCCGCTGCCGGCCTGCGGCCGGGGCCCGCCTTCGCCGCGTACCCCGACCCGGACGCCCCGACGGTGCTGGTCGACGCGGACGAGCTGGAAGGCCGGACCACCTCCGGGCTGCTCGACGCGATGCTGCACGGAGCCTGCACGGGCTCCCGGGAAGCGACGGTGCTCCAGGACCCGGCCCGGTTGGCCGTCGACGCCCTGCACGCCGGGCTCGGTTCGGCGCTCGCGCCGAGCTGGCTGCTGCTCGCACATCGACCCACCACCGGCACGGCCGTCGACCCCGCTGGGCGGGCCGACCTGCCGGTAGCGCTGGTGCAGACCGGGCCGCCCGGCGTCGGAGTGGTGGAGGTGCACGCCGGGGCGGACGGCTGGCGGTGGTGGGCCAGCGCCGCCACGCCCCGCCCCGAGGCCGCGCCCTTCGCCTCCCGGGAGGTGGCCCACCGCGACGTCACCGCCCTGCACGGGCCGATCCCCGAGGGTCGGCTGCTGCGTACCCTGCTGCTCGACGCCTGCCTGCGCCGCGACCTGCACACCCTGCGTCACCTGCTACACGGGTACATCACCTGGCTCGGCACCCAGGCCGACGCCGACGGCCGGCTGTCGGGAGCCACCGCGCTGGCCGGCACGGACAACGTGGTGGTGGCCGGCGACGAGTTCGCCGTCCTCGACCCGAGCTGGCGGGCCTCCGCCCCGCTGGAACTGGACGTGGTGCTGGCCCGGTCCCTGTGGCGCTTCGCCGCCGCGCTGCTGACCGGCGGGTACGCCCACCCGTGGACGTCCACCCTGGACGTGGCCGGGCTGACCGTGGTGCTGGGCGGCGTTGCCGGCCGCGAACTGTCCCGGGCGACCGTGGCCGCCGCCGTCGAGGCGGAGGCCGCGATAACCGCCGCGCTGCGCGGCCTCGACGCCGAGGGCCGGGTACGCCTCGCCGACGAACTGCGCGCGGTCTCCCCGACCGATCCGCCCGCCGGGCCGCGCAGCTACCAGCAGCTCCGCGAGGCGTGGCTGCGCCAGCGGGAGGAGATGACCCGGCTGGCCGCCCTGCTGAAGTGGACCGAGGATCTGCTCACCTCGCGGGAACGGGCGCTGCGCCGCGCCGACGCGACGATCAACCTGCTCAGCGGCTCGCTGAGTTACCGGGTGGGCCGCCTGGCGATCACCCCGGCCCGGTTGGCCAAGCGCGGTGCGCGGGCCGCCAAGCGCCGGGCCACCGCCGCGCTGAACCAGCGCCGCTCCGAGCCGGAGCAGCAGTGACCGGCCTGACGACCACGCCCCCGGTCAGCGGCGGGGCACCCGGCCGGGACACCGGGAACGCCGCCCGGATCGTCGGGGTGGTGCAGGCCCGGATGGGTTCGTCCCGCCTGCCCGGCAAGGTGCTGCGTCCGCTGGCCGGGCGCAGCGTCCTCGGCCGGGTGGTGCGGGCCGCCCGGGACAGCGGGGTCCTCGCCGACCTGGTCGTGGCGACCAGCACCGATCCGGTCGACGACGCGGTGGTGGCCGAGTGCCGCCGGCTGGACGTGCCCTGGCACCGAGGGCCGGTCGACGACGTGCTGGCCCGCTTCGTCGGGGCCCTGGACGCTCACCCCGGCGACGCGGTCATGCGGTTCACCGCCGACTGCCCGCTGCTCGACCCGGAGATCGTGGCGCTGGTGGCGACGGTGTACCGGGCGGTGCCCGGACTGGACTACGCCAGCACCTCGATCGCCCGTACGCTGCCCCGCGGGCTGGACGTGGAGATCATCCGGGCGGACGCGTTGCGTACCCTGGACCGGCTCGCCACCGACCATCACCGGGTGCACGTCACCTCGTACGCGTACACCCATCCGGAGCTGTTCCGGGTGCTCGGGGTGACCCTCACGCCGGACCGCTCGACGCTGCGGCTCACCCTCGACACCGAGCAGGACTGGGCCCTGGTACGCGCGGTGACCGACCACTTCGGCGACGTCAGCGTCCCGTTGGCCAAGCTCGCCGACTGGCTGCACGGGCAACCCGCGCTACGTTCCCTCAACGCCGACGTGCGGCAGAAACGGTTGGAGGAGTCCTGAGCGCCCCCCGGATCGGACTGCGCTGCGACGCCGGGCCGCGCCGCGGTGTCGGGCACCTGGTCCGCTGCCTGGCCCTCGGCGAGGAGTTCCTGGCCCGCGGCGCCGCCGTCGCGCTGTTCGGCACGGTCGAGGAGGTCGGCTGGGCGTCGGCGCAACTCACCGCGCGGGGCATCCCGCTGCATCCTGGCCCGGACACCCCGGCGGGGCTGGTCGCGGCGGCCCGGGAGCACCGGCTCGACGCGATGGTGCTCGACTCGTACGAGCTGGACCCGGCCGGGGCGGCGGCGCTGCGGGCCGCCGGCGTGGTGACCCTGGCGATCGTCGACGGCGACACCCGGGGCCAGGACGCCGACCTCTACCTGGACCAGAACTTCGGCGCCGACGCCCCGGGCGGCACGGCGCCGGGCAGCGACGCGGGAACGCTGCTGGCCGGCACCCGGTACGCGCTGCTGCGCGACTTGGTGATCGCCGCCCGGCCGTCGGCGCCGCGCACCGCCACCCCGGTGGCACGACCCCGGGTGCTCGCCTTCTTCGGCGGCACCGACGCGGTCGGCGCGGCCCCGGTGCTGACCCGGGTGCTGCTCGACACCGGACACCCGATGGAGCTGACCGTGCTGGCGGCCCGACCACGGATCGAGGCCGAACTGGCGGCGCTCACCTGCGGCCGGGGACAGACACTGCGGGTCGTACCGCCGACCGACGGGCTGCCCACGATGATCCGGGCAGCCGACCTGGTGGTCAGCGCCGCCGGCACCTCCACCTGGGAACTGTGCTGCCTCGGCGCGCCGTCCGCGCTGGTCTGCGTGGTGGACAACCAGCGCGAGTCGTACCACCGGGTGGTGGCGCACGGGCTCGCCGCCGGGCTGGGCGAGCTGCCGGAACTGGCCGCGCCGGGGATGGCCGGCCGGGCGGCCCGGGCCGCCGCCGCCGGGATCCTGCGCGGCCTGCTCGCCTCCCCCCGACGGCGGGCCGCGCTCTCCGCGCGCGGCTGGGCGACCGTCGACGGGCAGGGCCGGGGCCGCGTCGCCGACGCGCTACTGTCTCGTACGGGTGTGCTAAACCGCTGATAGGGTGGCGGCATGCCCGCCTACCAGCCGTCGATGCTCGACCTCAGCGACACCGGGCCGACCCTCGGTCCGCTGTCGGGGGCGGTGCGCCGACACCCGCTCAGCCGGGGAGCCTGGGTGGATCACCTCCCCGGCTGGGTGCGCGGCTCCGACGCGGTGCTCGACACGCTGCTGACCGAGGTGCCCTGGCGGGCCGAACGCCGCACCATGTACGACAGCCAGGTCGACGTGCCCCGCCTGCTCTGCTGGTACGGCCCGGGCCGGCCGCTGCCACACCCGGTGCTGACCGCGGCTCGCACGGCGTTGACCACGCACTACGCCCCCGAACTCGGCGAGCCGTTCGTGACCGCCGGCATGTGCCTCTACCGCGACGGGCGCGACAGCGTCGCCTGGCACGGCGACACCCTGGGCCGGGGCGCACACACCGACACCATGGTCGCCATCGTGTCGTTCGGCTCACCCCGCCCGCTGCTGCTGCGCCCGCGCGACGGCGGCGAGAGCCTTCGCTTCCCCCTCGGCCACGGCGACCTGGTGGTGATGGGCGGCTCCTGCCAGCGCACCTGGGAACACGCCATTCCCAAGACGGCCCGCCCGGTCGGCCCCCGGGTCAGCGTCCAGTTCCGCCCCACCGGCGTCGCCTGACCGGGTTGACCAACAGGTTCGCGCCCGGATCCGGCCCCCGATATGACGCAAACCTCATGGTCAACGGCTTGGGGCAGCTAGGGGCCGGGCGGGGACGCGTGCTAGAAACGACCCTCAGGGTCGATCATGCCCCCGTCACCTGACGCGAAGGGCGTGCCATGACGCAGTCCCCCTCCTCCCGCTGGTCGCCATGGACGGTGCACGGCGACGGCCGCTCGGTCACCCCGGGCGACGTGGTGCACCCGGGCGAGCGGCTCACCTGGCCGCGTACGGTCGGCGTCGGCGTGCAGCACGTGGTCGCGATGTTCGGCGCCACGTTCACCGTCCCGCTGATCACCGGTTTCCCGCCGGCCACCACGCTGTTCTTCTCCGGCCTCGGCACCCTGCTGTTCCTGGTCATCACCGGCAACCGGCTGCCGTCGTACCTCGGCTCGTCGTTCGCCTTCATCGCGCCGGTGCTGGCGGCGAAGGCCGGCGGCGACATCGGCCCGGCCCTCGGCGGGATCGTCGTGGCGGGCGTGGCGCTCGCCCTGGTCGGCCTGGTGGTGCAGCTCGCCGGGGCGCGGTGGATCGACGCGCTGATGCCCCCGGTGGTCACCGGCGCGATCGTCGCGCTGATCGGGCTCAACCTCGCCCCGGTGGCCTGGGACGGCGGAGGCAGCGGCACCGGGGTGCAGGCCCAGCCGTTGATCGCCCTGGTCACCCTGGCCGCGATCCTGCTCGCCACGGTCGCGTTCCGGGGCTTTGTGGCCCGACTGTCCATCCTGCTCGGCGTGGTGGTCGGCTGGGTGCTCGCCGCCGTCCTCGGCGGCCTCGACCCGAAGGCGGTCGACGGGCTGCGCGACGCGGCCTGGGTGGGGCTGCCCGAGTTCCACGCGCCGAGCTTCAGCCTGCGCGCGGTGGTGCTGGTCATCCCGGTGATCCTGGTGTTGGTCGCGGAGAACGCCGGGCACGTCAAGGCGGTCGCCGCGATGACCGGGCGCAACCTGGACAAGGACATGGGCCGGGCGTTCCTGGGCGACGGTCTGGCCACCGTGCTGGCCGGCTCGGGTGGCGGCTCCGGCACCACCACGTACGCGGAGAACATCGGCGTGATGGCGGCCACCCGGGTCTACTCGACCGCCGCGTACTGGGTGGCCGGGGTGGCGGCGGTGCTGCTCGGGCTCAGCCCGAAGTTCGGCGCGCTGATCCTCACCGTGCCGGCGGGGGTGCTCGGCGGCGCGACCACCGCGCTCTACGGCCTGATCGCCATTCTCGGCGCGCGGATCTGGATCGAGGCCCGGGTGGACTTCCACGACCCGGTCAACCTGATGACCGCCGCCGTCGCGGTGATCGTCGGCGCGGCCAACTACACCCTCACCGCCGGCGACCTCTCCTTCAACGGCATCGCCCTCGGCACCGCCGCCGCCCTGGTCGTCTACCACGGCATGCGCACGGTGGCCCGCCTCCGCGGCACCACCGCGGATACCCGCCGCGGCCCCGAG
>NZ_SMJY01000093.1:0-22704 GCF_004348355.1 Micromonospora sp. KC721
GGTGGCGGGCGGTACGACCTGCTCGGCCAATGACGTTCCTTCCCGGGGCGGGGCTGTGAGCAGACGACACCGTAGTCACCAAGATCGAAGCCTGCTGACCCGCCGGACTCAGCCGTTCAGCCATTTCCGCGAGCCGATGCTCACCCGGTCGGCGTCGGGGCCGCCGTCGGGGTCGGGGTCGCCGTGGGCACAGCTGGGGCGCCGGTCGTCGGCGCGGTCCCCGGCACGGCCGGCGGGTTGGCCGGCGGTACGACCCCGGGCACGGCCGGCGGGTTGGCCGGCGGTACGACCTCGGGCACGGTGGGTACGGCGGCCGGCGGGCGGGGCCGGAAAGGCGCCTGCTGCGGGCAGTACGGGTAGCCACGCTGCACCGGATTGACCTCGGGCAGGGTCGGGGCGTCGCAGGACGGCCAACCGAGCCGGATCGGGGTGCCGTTCTGGTCGAACAGCCGCGCGTTCTCGACCAGCCGGCCCTCACTGTCGTAGACGTAGACGTCCTCCACCGCCTCGTACGGGTGCCCCACGGAGACCGTGTCGTACCCGTACGTGCTGTCCCAGTTGGCCCGCTCGTCCGCCTGCACCAGCACGGTCAGGCCGAAGATCACCAGGACCACCGTGCCGGCGTGCATCAGCCGGCGCGGCCAACGCTTCAGCGTGCCGACGTTGCGGCCCAGCCAGATCGAGGCGAGCACAAACCCGACCAGCAGGAGAGCACCGGCGACGACGCTGTGCCCGAGCCGGGGCAGCAGGGCCACGTCCCCGTTGCTGCTCAGCACGCCGAGCAGCAGGGCGGCCAGGTAGCCGCGCAGCACCCACCACGCCGGCCGGAGCAGCCGCAGGAACTCACCCGCCGAGGCGTACCCGAGCAGGGGGCCGAGCCGGGCGTCGACGCGGGCCAGCCGGCTGCGGGCCCCGCGCACGACCGCCCCGATCCGCGACTCCAGGCTGCGGCTGCCGTCGGTCCGTTCACCCGCGCCGGCGGCGGTCCGCAGTTCGGCGGCGTACGCCTCCGGCTCGCCGAGGCGCTGCACCAGCGAACCGTCCCCCTCGGCGGCGACCTCCGCGAGATGCTCCGGCAGATCCTCGGTCAACTCGTCGCGGAGCGCCGGTGGCAGGTCGGCCAGCGCGGCGCGTACCCGTCCGACGTAGTCCGTGATCTCCTGCCCCGTGACGGTCATGCCGCCATCCCCCGATCGTCGAGCAGTCTGTCCATGGTGGTGGCGAAGGAACGCCAGGTCTTGCCGGAGCGGGTGAGCTGGTCCCGCCCGGTGGCGTTGAGTGAGTAGTACTTGCGGTGCGGCCCGGACTCGCTCGGCACCACGTACGTGGTGAGCAGCCCGGCGGCGAAGAGCCGGCGCAACGTGCCGTAGACCGAGGCGTCACCGACCTCCTCCAGCCCGGCCGCCTTGAGCCGGCGCAGGATGTCGTAGCCGTAGCCGTCGGAGTCCCGCAGGACGGCCAGCACCGCCAGGTCGAGCACACCCTTGAGTAGTTGTGTGGTGTCCACAGCTTCACACACTACTGCGCACTGCGGAATACCGTCAACAGCGTGATAGCTGCGCAGCTGGGCTCACTGTGATCTCCACGAGGTCGTCGACCTCGACCAGGACCTCACTGCGCCAACCGCCGCAACGGTTCGGCGTCGCGCTGCGCGACCTCCCGCGCGAGATCCCGCACCTAGCTGCGACGGTCGTCCGCCGCGGTCTCCGCGAGGCTCCAGGCGATGCCGTCGAGGATGTCGTGCTCCGAGGCGACCACCGAGGACATCCCGGCCCGCTCCATGATCACGCGCAACACCAGCGCACCCGCCCCGATCACGTCGGCCCGCCCCGGGTGCATCACCGGGCTGGCCAGCCGCTGCTCGCGGGTCTTCGCCAGCAGGTCGGCGGTCACGTCGGCGACCCGGTCGTAGGACACCCGGGCGTGGTGGATGCGCTTGGGGTCGTACTCCGTCAGGCCCTCGGCGATCGCGACGACGGTGGTGACCGACCCGGCGAGGCCGACGAGCGTGGCGACCTCCCGCCCCGGGACGGCCGCCAGCGCGCGGTCCACCGCGACCGCGATGTCGGCCTGCGCGGCGGCGATCTCGTCCAGCCCCGGCGGGTCGCCGTGCAGGTGCCGCTCGGTCATCCGGACGCAACCGATGTCCATCGAGATCGCCGCCTGCACGCCCTCGGTGCGGGTACCGACCACGAACTCGGTCGAGCCGCCTCCGATGTCGACCACCAGGTACGGCGGCTCGGCGTCGGCGGGCAGGCCGCGCACCGCGCCGGTGAAGGAGAGCCGGGCCTCCTCGTCGCCGGTGACCACCTCGGGAGCGACGCCGAGGGTCCGCTCCACCATGGCCCGGAAGTCACCGGCGTTCTCCGCGTCGCGCGACGCCGAGGTGGCGCACATCCGTACCCGCTGCGCGCCGAGCCGCTCGATCTCGGCGGCGTAGCCGGCCAGCGCCAGCCGGGTCCGCTCGATCGCCTCGGGAGCAAGCCGGCCGGTCCGGTCGACGCCCTGACCGAGCCGGACGATCTCCATCCGGCGGGTCAGGTCGACCAGCGGCGCCTGCGGGCCGGCCGACGGGTCGGGCAGATCGGCGACCAGCAGGCGGATGGAGTTGGTGCCACAGTCGATGGCGGCCACGCGCGTCGTCACGGCAGCAACCCTACGGCAGCCGGTCCGCCGCTACAGGCGCAGCAGCATCCGGGTGTTGCCCAGGGTGTTCGGCTTGACCCGTTCCAGGTTCAGGAACTCGGCGACGCCCTCGTCGTACGAGCGGAGCAGCTGTTCGTAGACCGGCTGCGGCACCGGCGCACCGTCGATCTCGGTGAAGCCGAACGAGGCGAAGAACCGGGTCTCGAAGGTGAGCACGAAGATCCGGGCCACCCCCAGCTCCCGGGCCGCCTCGATCAGCTCGGCGACGATCCGGTGACCGATCCGCTGCCCCCGGCAGGCCGGGTCCACCGCGACCGTGCGGATCTCGGCCAGGTCCTCCCACATCACGTGCAGCGCGCCGCAGCCGACCACGGTGCCGTCGCCGGCCACCGCGACCCGGAACTCCTGCACGTCCTCGTAGAGGGTGACGGTGGCCTTGCTCAGCAGCCGCCGGTCGTCGGTGTAGGTGTCCACCAGCCGCCGGATCCCGCGCACGTCCCCGGTGCGGGCCCGCCGAACGACGACCTCGCCCGTGCTCACTCGACGACCGGCAGGTCCACACAGGGACCGGCCGCCCACCATCGCTCCACCAACGCGAGGGTCTCGTCGCCGAACGGGTTGACCCCGGGCCCGGCGGCCAGTGCGTGTCCCAGGTGCACGTGCAGGCACTTCACTCGCCCGGGCATCCCACCGGCGGAGATGCCGGCGATCTCGGGCACCTCACCGATCGCCTCCCGGCGGGTGAGGTAGTCCTCGTGCGCCGCCCGGTAGCGGGCGGCCAGCTCCGGGTCGGCGGCGAGGCGGTCGGCCATCTCCTTCATCAATCCGGCCGACTCCAGCCGGCTGCACGCCGCCGTCGCGCGGGGGCAGGTCAGGTAGAACAGCGTCGGGAAGGGGGTGCCGTCGGTCAGCCGGGGGGTCGTCTCCACCACGTCCGGCAGGCCGCAGGGGCAGCGGTGGGCCACCGCCCGGGTGCCCCGGGGCGTGCGTCCGAGCTGCGCGGCCACCGCGGCCAGGTCGGCCTCCGTGGCCGGTTCGCGCTTCGGCGGGGGTACGGAGTCCGCCGCCGGCTCCTGCGGTGGTACGACAGTCACGGTGCCCATCTCTCGTTCGGTGCCGGGGTGCTGCTCACTGGTCGGGGCGCTCCGCGTTCGCCGCCCGTACGCTCGACCACAGCGTGTCGTACCAGGGATCCGGGTCCTTCGGCGGGGCCTTCGGCCGCCCGGCCGCGGCGTCCCGGGCGGCCCCCTCCGGGTCGTACAGCACGATCACCGGGGTCTCGCCGGGCGGGACCATGAAGAAGCGCTCCCGCGCCTTGATCTTGATGTACTCCTCGTCCTGCCACTTCGCGGCCTCGGCCGACAGCCGGGCGATGTCCTGCCGCTGGGCGACCTGGGCGGCCTCCATCCGCTCGATGTCCACCTGCTGGTCGAGGTAGACCCGGACCGGATAGGTGTACGCCAGGGCGAGCGCGATCAACACCGCGAAGAGCACGGTGGCCCGCCCGGTGAAGCGTCGGGGGTGGGGTGCGGTCAGCCGCCTGATGGTGCCACCGGTCGCCGTACGCCGGGCGGCGGCCGGACGGCTCGCGGAGCGTACGCCGTCGGTGCCCCGCACCCGCGCGGCGCTGCGCGGCTCGGCACGGATCCCACCGTCGCGGACCGACGTCCGGGCGCGGGCCCCGCCCGGCCGACCGGTCGGTCGGCGGGCGGGACGCGGGCCACCCGGTGTGCGGCGCTGCTGCATCGTCACACCCCTCCCCCGAGGCTTCGCGTCGTCAGGCGGAACGGTAGCGCGGGAACGCGCCCGCGCCGGCGTACCGCGCCGCGTCGGCCAACTCCTCCTCGATCCGCAGAAGCTGGTTGTACTTGGCGACCCGGTCGGAGCGGGCCGGGGCGCCGGTCTTGATCTGGCCACAGCCGGTGGCCACCGCCAGGTCGGCGATGGTGGTGTCCTCGGTCTCGCCGGAACGGTGGCTCATCATGCAGGTGAAGCCGGCCCGGTGGGCCAGGTCCACCGCGTCGAGGGTCTCGGTCAGCGAACCGATCTGGTTGACCTTCACCAGCACCGCGTTGGCGGCCTTCTCCGCGATGCCCCGGGCGATGCGCTGCGGGTTGGTGACGAACAGGTCGTCGCCGACGATCTGGATCCGGTCGCCCACCGCCGCGGTCAGGGTGGCCCAGCCGCTCCAGTCGTCCTCGGACAGCGGGTCCTCGATGGAGACGATCGGGTAGTCGCCGATGAGCTTGGTGTAGTAGTTGCTCATCTCCTCGGCGCTCTTCGCGCTGCCCTCGAAGGTGTAGGTGCCGTTGTCGAAGAACTCGGTGGCGGCCACGTCGAGGGCGAAGACGATGTCGGCGCCCAGCCGGTAGCCGGCCTTCTCGACCGCCTCGGCGATCAGGTCCAGCGCGGCGGCGTTGGTGGGCAGGTTCGGCGCGAAGCCGCCCTCGTCGCCCAGGCCGGTCGACAGGCCCTTCTTCTTCAGCACCGACTTGAGCGCGTGGTAGACCTCGGTGCCGGAGCGCAGCGCCTCACGGAAGCTGGGCGCGCCGATCGGAGCGATCATGAACTCCTGGATGTCGACGTTGGAGTCGGCGTGCGCCCCACCGTTGAGGATGTTCATCATCGGCACCGGCAGCAGGTGCGCGTTCGGGCCGCCCAGGTAGCGGAAGAGGCTGAGCTCGGCGCTGCCGGCGGCGGCCTTCGCGACGGCCAGCGAGACACCCAGGATGGCGTTGGCGCCCAGCTCGGCCTTGTTGTCCGTGCCGTCGAGGTCGAGCATCTTCTGGTCGATCAGCCGCTGCTCGCTGGCCTCGTACCCGATGAGCTGGTCGACGATCTTGTCTTCGATGTTGGCGACCGCCTTCTCGACGCCCTTGCCCTGGTAGCGGTCGGAGTCACCGTCGCGCAGCTCGATCGCCTCGAAGGCGCCGGTGGAGGCGCCGGAGGGCACCGCCGCGCGGGCGATCGTGCCGTCGTCGAGGCCCACCTCGACCTCGACCGTCGGGTTGCCCCGCGAGTCGAGAATCTCCCGGGCCACGATTCCCTCGATGGTTGCCACTGAGTCGCTCCTCGTTCGTGTGTGCGAGTCCGGTATGGGCCGCGACGGTGCGGCGGAGGCAAGTGTTGAACGCAGCGTATCGGGCGGCAGCCCGGCGCATGGCGTCGCCCGGGCCACGGGCCGTACCGTGCACCGCGCACCCAGCCGGACATTCCCGGATTCTCCGGCCTCAACCGGCAACGGGTTTGCGTCCGGTGGACCCGATCGACCAGGCTGGTCACCATGCCCGCCGTCTCGCCCACGCTCCGCGTGCTCACCGTGTCGGTCATCGCGTCGCTCTCCGTCACCGGCTGTCAGGCCCTGACCGACACCGGGCGCGTCCTCGGCCGGTCCGACCTGGTCAACGACCTGGCCGCGCGACTGGACGGGGCGCTGACCGAGACCTGGGCCGCCGACTACCAGTTCGACGGCGGGCGGACCGCCTCGATCGCCCAGACGCAGCAGCCGCTGCGCTCGACGTACACCTGGCCGGACGGCAAGATCACCGTCACCCAGGACGCGATCACCCGGTGCGCGACCGCCGGTGGGCGTACCAACTGCACCGTGCTGCCCCCGACGGTGACCGCCGGCAAGCCCTCGGTGCTGGTCTACACGGAGGCGAAGAAACTCGGCCTGGTCACCCCGCCGGCGGTGATGCGGCTGCTCACCGACGCCGCCCTCGATCCGGACGCGGTGATCACGCAGAGCGACACCACGGTGGCCGGTCACCATGCCACCTGCGTGGATGTCCGGCGCTCCACCGACGCCTTTCACACCTGCGTGACCAGCGAGGGCGTGTTGGGCAGCTTCGCCGGCACGCTCGACGGCCGTCCCACCGAGATGACGCTGAACCGGTTCTCCGCGGCGGTGGACGCCACCGCGTTCGACCTGCCGGCCGGTGCCGGCGTGGTCGACCGCCGCCCGGCCACCTCCTGACGCGGGATCAGATCCCGAGCAGGGTACGCAGGTGGCGCGGCGGCGGGCAGTCGTGCGCCAGCATCGCGTCGTGCCACTCGCGCACCGACACCCCAGCCGGCCGGACCCGGGCGATGTCCGCCATCTCGCTCCACCCGACGAAGTACGTGGAGAGCTGGGTGGAGGTGAGCAGCGCCCGCCGCCACTTGCCGGCCGCCTCGCCCTCCTCCTGGAAACCCCGCCCGGTCATCAGCGCCATCGCCTCGGCCTCGGGCAGCTCCTCGCAGTGCACGAGCTGGTCGAGCAGCGCGTTGATGGTCATCCGTAGCTGCATCTTGAGCTGCTGCAACCGCACCGGCAGACCACCGAAGCCGAGGCCGACCATCAGCTCCTCGGCGTACACCGCCCAGCCCTCGATGAACACTCCCGACTCGGTCAACGGCCGGACCCGGGTCGGGCCGGCGTACCGGCGGGCGTGGGCGAGTTGCAGGAAGTGCCCCGGCATCGCCTCGTGCACGGTCAGGTTGCGGATCATGTGGTCGTTGTACTCGCGGTAGAACGACTCGACCCGGTGCGCGGGCCAGCCGGCCGGGGTGGGCGCGATGCAGTAGAAGGTGGGCAGGTCCGCCGTCTCCAGCGGGCCGGGCGAGTCGCAGTAGGCGACCGCCACCCCCCGGGCGAACTCCGGCATCTCCTGGATCACGCACGGGTCGTCGACCAAGGTCACCAGGTCGTGCGCGCGGACGAAGTCGGTCGCCTCGTCCAGGGTGACCGAGGCGAGGTCCACGATGGTGTGGTTGTCGGGATGCTCGGCGGCGAGCAGGTCCAGCGCCCGGCGTACCGTCTCGTCGTCGGCCGGCCCGCCGACCAGCTCGACCGCCGCCGACCGGATCTCCTCGGTGACCCGGTCCAGGTTGTCCCACGCCCGCCGCTGGACCTCCGCCGCGCCCAGCTCCGTGTCGAGGGTGTGCCACAGTCGCGCCTCCCAGCGCCGCCGCCCCAGCCGGGGGTCGCGCCCCGGGCCGGCGTCGGCGGCCAGGCCGTCCCGCAGCCAGGCCACGAACTCCTCCAGCGCGGCGATGGCACCGGTGGCTGCCGGCCCCAGCCGGTCGTATCCGGCGGGCACCTGGGCCAGCAGCGCCGGCACCTCGTCGCGGATCAGCGCCGCGGTGCCGGTGAACTGCCCGACCGCCGTCTCGGCATGGATCCGCGGCATGTCGCGCAGCGTCGCCCGCGCGGTCGCCAGGGCGTCGGGTACGGCCGCCAGCCGCCCCGCCAGGTGGGTCAGCCGCTCCTCCACCGGGGCGTACGGGCGGGCGAACAGGGCGTGCAGCACCGGGCCCGGGTTGTGCCGCAGCGGGTCCCACTCGTGGCTGCGGATCTCGGCGTTGTCGAACAACGCCCGGTCCACGAAGGAGCTGAGCAGGGCGTGATCGACCCGCTCGTCGACGTCGAGGGCGTCCGCGTCCAGCTCGGCGAGGGCGTCGGCGGCGTCGGTCAACATCGCCTGGTCCGCCGCGACGGCGTCGGCGGAGAGGTCGGGTAGCCGGTCGTCGTACCGGTGGTCCCCGACGGACGTGGCGAGGCCGGGGCGGCTCTCCAGCAGGGCGTCGACGATCCGTTCGGCGAGGGGTACGAAGGACTCCATCCCCCGACCCTACCGACGCCTGCGCACCCGCCGTGGCACGCGGCCCGGCCCGGTTATCCACGATCCGGAACCATGAACAAGGCGGCTATGCACGCGGTGTATACCCTCAGTGTATTCTGCTGGCATGAACGTTCCTGTCACCCTCCTCGGCCTGCTCGAACGGGAGCCCAGCCACGGCTACGACCTGAAACGCGAATATGACGCGTACTTCGGCCGCGGCAAGCCGCTGCCGTTCGGCCAGGTCTACTCGACACTCAGCCGACTGGCCCGCGACGGCAAGGTGGTGATCAGCGAGGTCGGTCCGGGTGACGGGCCCGACCGCAAGCGCTACGTCATCACGGACCTGGGCGCGACCGAGGTGGAGCAGTGGCTCACCCAGCCGGTCGAGCCGGAACCGCATCTGCAGACGGTGCTGTTCGCCAAGGTCGTGCTCGCGTTGATGCTGGACCGCCCCGCCGGTGAATACCTCGACACCCAGCGCCGCGCGCACCTGCAACGGATGCGCGAGCTCACCGAGATCAAGCGCACCGGCGGTCTCGTCGACGCGCTGCTGGCCGATCACGGCCTGTACCACCTGGAGGCGGACCTACGGTGGATCGAGATGACCGGCGCTCGGCTGGACGCCCTCAAGAAGGAGGTGCGGCCATGACGATCGCGATCGAGGCGCGGAACGTGATGTTCTCGTTCGGCAGGACCCCCGCGCTGCGGGGGGCCAGCATCGCCGTGGAATCGGGCGAGATCCTCGCCATCATGGGGCCCAGCGGCTCGGGCAAGTCGACGCTGCTGCACTGCCTGGCCGGCATCCTTGTTCCCGGCTCCGGAGAGGTCCTGTTCGACGGAGCCCGGGTCGACTGCATGACCGAGGCCGAACGCAGCAGGCTGCGCCGGGACCGCTTCGGGTTCGTCTTCCAGTTCGGTCAGCTCGTCCCGGAGCTCACCGCGGTGGAGAACGTCGCCCTGCCGTTGCTGTTCGGCGGGGTCCGCCGGACGGAGGCGCTGCGAAAGGCGTACGGCTGGTTCGAACGGCTCGGCATGGACGGCATGGAGCAGCGCCGATCGGGGGAGCTGTCCGGTGGCCAGGCGCAGCGCGTCGCCCTCGCCCGCGGCCTGGTCGCCGGGCCGAAGGTCCTCTTCGCCGACGAGCCGACCGGCGCGCTCGACTCGCTCACCAGCGAGCAGGTCATGGACCTGCTGGTCGCCGTGGCCCGTGAGCAGGGCACCACGGTTGTCCTGGTGACCCACGAACCACGGGTCGCCGCGTGCGCCGACCGCGAGGTCATCGTCCGCGACGGGCGCGTGAACGCGCCGGATCGGATCGCGTCATGATCGGCTTCGGGCTACGCCTCGCGGTGGCCGGCGGCCGGGAGGCGCTCACCCGGCTCGTCATCATCGCCGCCGCGGTCGCCGTGGGCGCCGGGCTCCTGCTGACCACCCTCGCCGGCGTCAACGCCGTCAACGCGCAGCTCACCCGGTACGCCTCCCTGCATCCCACCGCCTCGACGGGCGGCACCGCGGATCCGCTGTGGTGGTCGACACGGGGCGATTACTTCCGCGGCGAGCAGATCATCCGCATCGACGTCGCCGCGACCGGGCCGGACGCGCCCACCCCCGTCGGCATTCCGAAGACGCCGGGGCCGGGCGAGTACCACGCCTCGCCGGCGATGCGGCAACTGCTCGCCGCCAACCCCGCCGACCAGCTCGGCGACCGCTACCCGGGGCGCGACGTCGGCACGATCGGTCCGGCAGCGCTCACGTCGCCGGACGCCCTGCTCATCATCGTCGGCGGCACCCCCGACGAGGTCGCCAAGCTGCCGAGAGCCAGACAACTCACCAGCATCGGCGACAACACCCCCGCGCTCCCCGAGACCGTGGTGAATCTCATCATGGGCGTGATAGCCGGTGGTCTGCTGTTTCCGGTGCTGATCTTCATCGGCACCGCCACCCGGCTCAGCGCCGCCCGCCGGGAGCAGCGGTTCGCCGCGATGCGCCTGGTCGGTGCGACACCGAAACAGATCTCGATGATCGCGGCGGCCGAGGCGGCCGCTGCGGCCGTCGTCGGCACCGCCCTCGGCTTCGTGCTGTTCTTCGCCTTCCGCGGCCACCTCGCCGCGATTCCGTTCACCGGCATGCGGTTCTTCACCGACGACATGTCGCTGGGAGCGCTGGACATCCTGGTGGTCGCGCTCGGCGTTCCGGCCGGCGCGGTGCTGGCGGCGCGGGTCTCGCTACGACGCGTCCGGATCTCCCCGCTCGGCGTCACCCGGCGGGTCACCCCCCGGCCCCCGCGCGCGTACCGGCTTATCCCGCTCGCGCTCGGCGTCGCCGTGCTGGCATTCGCCCTCGTCCACCGGCCCCCCACGGCGGACGGCCAGACCGCCGTCTTCCTGCCCGGACTGCTGCTGATCATGGCCGGACTGATCCTCGCCGGCCCCTGGCTGACCATGATGGGCGCCCGGGCCATGGCACGGCGCGCCAGCCGACCTGCCACGCTCATCGCCGCGCGGCGCCTCGCCGACAACCCGAGGGCCGGCTTCCGGGCGATCAGCGGCATCATGCTCGCCCTCTTCGTCACGAGCGTGGCCGTCGGCGTGATCACCACGATCGTCGCCAATCGCGGCCCGGCGCCGATCGGATCGACCGACGCCGGCACACTGTCCACCGTCTTCACCGAGAACCCGCCGTCGGTGCCCGACACCGTGCTGACCGACCTGCGCGCGGTCCCCGGCGTGCGCAGCACGACGGTGGTCCGCGAGAACCCGGCCCTCGGCAACGGCCGCGATCCAGGGTTGGTCGCGTGCACCGACCTTCCGCCGGCGTACGGCCGGTGCGCCGACGGCGTCACCGTTGCCGAGGTGCCGATGAACCTCATACCCTTCGAGCAACCGGCATCCTCCACGAGGGTCTGGCCCGCCGCGTCCGTCACGTTCGACGAACTCCAGCGGTTGCCGGTGGCGTCGATCGTCGTCGGGACCGACGCTTCGGCCGCCGCGCTGGAACGCTCGCGCACCGTTCTCGAGGTTGCCTACCCGACGGAATTCTGGGTAGCCCCCAACGTGCCCGGCGACTTCGAGGCCGACTTCGCCAACCAGGTACGCGGCTGGCAACAACTGGCCCACGTCATCATCATCGCCAGCCTCGCACTCGCCGGCTGCAGCCTGGCGGTCAGCGTGGTCGGCGGCCTCAGTGAACGCAAGCGCCCGTTCAGCCTGCTCCGCCTCAGTGGCGCGCCGGTGCGGACCCTGCGACGCGTGGTTCTCCTGGAAAGCGCCGTGCCGATGCTCGCCGTGGCTGTGGTCGCGGTCGGCATGGGCTTCCTCGCCGCTCAGTTGTTCCTCAAGGCGCAGATGGACTACACGCTCACCGCTCCAGGCGGAGGGTTCGCCGCCATCGTGATCGTCGGCTTGGCCGCCTGCCTCGGCATCATCGCCTCCACCCTGCCGTTGCTGGAGCGCATCACCGGCCCAGAGACCGCACGCAGCGAATGACCGGGAGGGTCGGCGGGGGGATCACACCCCGGGAGGCGGTGCGGCGGCGGCGCGCGAGATCAGGGGCGAGCGGCGCGTTCGGCGGCGCGGACGGCGTCGGCGTACGCGAGGGTGGTGCGCCGCAGCGCCGCCTCCGCGTCGATGCCGGCCTCCCGGGCGGCGGCGACCGTGGCCAGCAGGCTCGCGCCGAGCCTCGCCTCCGGATCGACCTGCGAGTCGGCCAACGGGGGCGGGACGGCCAGGCCGACCCGGCCGGCGCGATTCAGGACCTTCGCCGCCAGGGCGAGCGCCGGCTGGCTCAACGCGATGCCGTCGAGCACCGACGCGCGGGCCTTCTCCTCCCGCTTGATCCGCTCCCAGCTGGCCTCGATCTCCTCGATGGTGCCCGCCTCGCCGCCGGCGAAGACATGCGGGTTGCGGCGAACCATCTTGTCCACCAGGACGCCGGCCACGTCGTCGACGTTCCACCGCTCGCCCTCGGGCAGGTTCTCCGCCAGCCGCGCGTGCAGCAGCACCTGGAGCAGCACGTCGCCCAACTCCTCACGGAGCGCGTCGGTGTCGTCGGCGCTGATCGCGTCGTACGCCTCGTAGCACTCCTCCAGCAGGAAACCGGCGAGGCTACGGTGGGTCTGCGCCCGCTTCCACGGGTCGCCGCCCGGGGAGGCCAGCCGGTCCATCACCTCGACCGCGTCCAGCAGCCGCGCGCCGGGCGGATCCCACGAGCCGTACATCAGCTCCAGTTCGGCCAGCCCCGGTTCCCGGGCCAGCCGCAGCCCCAACTCCCGGGCCAGCGACTCGTCGCCGGTCGGCCCGGCCAGCCAGACCGCCGTACCGTGCCCGGCGACCGCGTCGAGCAGCGCCTGGGTGGCGCCGGTGTCGACCAGGGTGACCTCGACGCCCGCCGCCCGGACCGCCACGGTCAGCGGGCTCTCCGCGCCGGCCAGCACCGGCGCGGAGCGTACGGCGTCCCAGGCGGCGGCGGTCAGCAGGCCGGCAGGCAGCCGGGGTGAGGTGACCAGCAGGACGATCCGGGCGCAGGTGCTCAGGGCGCCACCGCCTGCTGCTCGTCCGGGGTGACGGCGGGGTCAGGGGTCGAGACCTCGGTGACCGGGCTGCTCGCCTCGACGTACGGCAGGGCGTAGAAGATCAGCTCCTGGCCCTTGTTCACGAAGGAGGGCACCCCGAGAGGCGTGAAACGCGGGTTCACCGAGAGGTCGACCTTCTCGGCCTGCTCCTCCAGCCCCGCGCTGAGCGCCGCCGCTGAACGCACGAATCCGCCGTCGCCGAAGACCTGCCGTACCTGGGCCACGGTCAGCCCGGGCTGGATCCCGCCAACCTTCGCGATGGCGTGGTAGACCGCCATCACCGACTCGTCGCTCAGCTCGGCCGGCGGCAGCTGCTGGTTGAGCGTCGTGGAGATGTCCACCCACTCGCCCCACAGCTTCGCGTACTCGGCCTGCGGCGGCATCCGCAGCTCCGGGGCGAGCTGCTCCGGGGTGAACTGGTCGGTCACCGACAGGCCCCGCTCGGCCACGATCCGCTTGCCCAGGTCGATGCTGACCAGCAGGTTCACCACGTCCTGCCGGGTCACCGTCGAACGGAGCTGATCCGCGGTGGGGGTGGCGCCGGCCTCGGTGGCCTGCTGCCGGACCGCCTCCGCGAAACGCGACTGGGCGTCGTCGTAGATCTCGTCCACCCGGTCGATGGAGTAGGTGCGGTCCCCGACGTACGCCGCCACGTCCGGCGACATCCTGCCGCAGGCGGTCAGAGAGAGGACACCGAGAGCCGCGACGCTGGCGGCGGCGATGAGACGGCGAGCACGCATGACGGTCACTCTCTCATGCCCTCCCCGCTGCGGCGACAGCCCCCACCCACTCCTCGGGCTCGCCTGTGTCACCTTCCGCTCGCCACTGCGGGGCGGGCAGAACCGGCCCACTCCTCGGGCTCGCCTGTCTCACCTTCCGCTCGCCACTGCGGGGCGGGCAGAACCGGCCCACTCCTCGGGCTCGCCCAACACGTCGGAGAGGAGTTGGGCGCACCACTCCAACAGCGCCTGGTCGCGCAGCGGCTCACCGCCCACCCGCCGGGTGCTCGGCCGGGGCACGCTGACCTGGTCGAGGGCCTGCTTGTAGACCGAGTCCGGGTGGTACCGCTTGAGCCGCAGCTGCTTCGAGTCGGGCAGCGGCAGCGGGCCGAACCGGATGTGCTTGCCCTGCAACGACACGTCGGTGAGGCCGTACCGGCGGGCCAGCAGCCGGAACCGGGCCACCGCGACGAGGTTCTGCACCGGAGCGGGCGGTTCGCCGTACCGGTCGGTCATCTCGGCGACCACCTCGCGCAGCCGCTCGGAGTCGCGCGCCTCGGCGAGCTTGCGGTACATCTCCAGGCGCAGCCGTTCCACGCCGACGTAGTCGTGCGGCAGGTGCGCGTCGACCGGCAGGTCGACCTTGACCTCGCTCTCCTCCTCCGGGCGCTCGCCCTTGAACGCCGACACCGCCTCGCCCACCATCCGGACGTACAGGTCGAAACCGACGCCCTCGATGTGGCCGGACTGCTCGCCGCCGAGCAGGTTGCCGGCGCCCCGGATCTCCAGGTCCTTCATCGCCACGTACATGCCGGCGCCCAGCTCGGTGTGCTGGGCGATGGTGGCCAGCCGCTCGTGCGCGTGCTCCGTGAGCGGCTTGTCCGGCGGGTAGAGAAAGTACGCGTACGCACGCTCCCGGCCCCGGCCGACCCGGCCCCGGATCTGGTGCAGCTGGGCCAGGCCGAGCAGGTCGGCCCGCTCCACGATCAGGGTGTTGGCGTTCGGGATGTCGATGCCCGACTCGACGATCGTGGTGCAGACCAGGACGTCGAACTCCTTCTCCCAGAAGCCGACCATCACCTTCTCGAGCGCTTCCTCGCCCATCTGGCCGTGCGCCACCGCCACCCGCGCCTCGGGCACCAGCTCGCGGATCCGCCGGGCCGCCCTCTCGATCGACTCCACCCGGTTGTGCAGGTAGAAGACCTGCCCGTCGCGGAGCAGCTCGCGGTGGATGGAGGCGGCCACCTGCCGATCGTCGTACGCCCCGACGAAGGTGAGCACCGGGTGCCGCTCCTCCGGCGGGGTGGCGATGGTGGACATCTCCCGGATGCCGGTGATCGCCATCTCCAGCGTCCGGGGGATCGGGGTGGCCGACATGCTCAGCACGTCGACCGAGGCCCGCATGCTCTTCAGGTGTTCCTTGTGCTCGACGCCGAAACGCTGCTCCTCGTCGATGATCACCAGTCCGAGGGACTTGAACCGGGTGGCCGACTGGAGTAGCCGGTGGGTGCCGATGACGATGTCGACGGTGCCGTCGGCGATCATCTCCAGCGTCCGCTCGCTCTCCTTCGGGGTCTGGAACCGGGACAGCTGCCGGATGGACACCGGGAACTGGCTCATCCGCTCGGCGAAGGTGTTGTAGTGCTGCTGCACCAGCAGCGTGGTGGGCACCAGCACCGCCACCTGCTTGCCGTCCTGCACCGCCTTGAACGCCGCCCGGACCGCGATCTCGGTCTTGCCGTACCCGACGTCGCCGCAGATCAGCCGGTCCATCGGGACGGTCTGCTCCATGTCCCGCTTGACCTCCTCGATCGCGGAGAGCTGGTCCGGCGTCTCCTGCCACGGGAAGGCGTCCTCCAGCTCCCGCTGCCAGGGGGTGTCCGGGCCGAACGAGTGCCCCTTGGACGCCTTCCGGGCGGCGTAGAGCTGGATCAGCTGGGCGGCGATCTCGCGGACCGCCTTGCGAGCCCGGGCCTTGGACTTCTGCCAGTCCGACCCGCCCATCTTGTGCAGGGTGGGCTGCTCGCCGCCGACGTACCGGGAGAGCTGGTCGAGCTGGTCGGTCGGGACGAACAGCCGGTCGCCGGGCTGGCCACGCTTGCTCGGGGCGTACTCGATGACCAGGTACTCCCGGCTCGCGCCGTTGACCGTGCGTTGCACCAGCTCGACGTACCGGCCGATGCCGTGCTGCTCGTGCACGACGTGGTCGCCGGTCTTCAGCTCCAGCGGGTCGATGGTGTTGCGCCGCCGGCTCGGCATCCGGCGCATGTCCCGGGTGGAGGCGCCCCGGCCACCGGTGACGTCGTTGCCGGTGAGCAGCACGAACTTCGACGCCTCGTCGACGAAACCGGTGGTCAGCCGCCCGCAGCAGACCAGCAGCTCACCGGGGGCCGGTGCGGTCGGCACCTGGTCGACCAGGCGGGCGCCGAGGCCCGCGTCGTGGAGCACCTCGACGGCCCGCTGGGCGGGACCGTGCCCCTCGAAGACCAGCGCGATCGACCAGCCCTCACCGGCCCAGCGCTTGAGGTCGTCGACCACCCGGGCGGTCTCGCCGTGGTAGAGCGGGGCGGGTTGGGCGGCCAGGGTCACCGCGATGGCGTCGTCCGGGGTGACGTCGACCTCGCCGGGCGCGTCCTCCCACGGTTGCCGGGCCGGGGCGGTGGCGTCGGCCTCGGCCAGGCCGAACGGCGCGAGCGTCCACCACGGCTGGCGCAGGGCACGGGCGTGCGCACGGACGTCGGCGAGGGTCCGGAACGCGGCGGCGCCGACGTCCACCGGGGCCTGCCCGCCGGTCGCGGCGGCCTGCCAGCTGGCCTGGAGGAACTCGTCGGAGGTACGGACCAGGTCGTGCGCCCGGGTGCGGATCCGCTCCGGGTCGCAGAGCAGCACGTGGGTGCCGGCCGGCATGCAGTCCAGCAGCAGTTCCATCGAGTCGGGCCCGATCAGCGCCGGGGCGAGGGATTCCATCCCCTCGACCGGGATGCCCTCGGCCAGCTTGTCGAGGATCTCGGCCAGTTCCGGGTGCTCCTCGGCGAGCGCGGCGGCCCGCTTCCGCACCGCCGGGGTAAGCAGCAGTTCCCGGCAGGGCGGGGCCCACAGCCGCGGCACACCCTCGATGGTCCGCTGGTCGGCGACGGCGAAGGTGCGGATCTCCTCCACCTCGTCGCCCCAGAACTCGACCCGGGACGGGTGCTCGTCGGTGGGCGGGAAGACGTCCAGGATGCCACCGCGTACGGCGAACTCTCCCCGCTTGGTGACCAGGTCGACCCGGGCGTACGCCAGGTCGGTGAGCCGGCGGGCCACCTCCTCCAGGTCCGCCTCGTCGCCGGCGGCGAGCTGGACCGGCTCCAGGTCGCCGAGTCCCTTGAGCTGCGGCTGTAGCAGGGACCGGACGGGGGCCACCACGACCCGCAGGGCACCGCTCCGGCCGTCCAGCTCCATCGATGCGGGGTGTGCCAGCCGGCGCAGTACCGCCAGTCGCCGGCCCACCGTGTCGGAGCGCGGCGAGAGCCGTTCGTGCGGCAGCGTCTCCCAGGACGGAAAGACCTCCACCTGCTCCGGCGGGAGGAGGCTGGCCAGCGCGGCGGCCAGGTCGTCGGCCTCACGGGTGGTGGCGGTCACCGCGAGCACGGGACGTCCGGCCCCACCGGCTGGCTCGTCGGCGGCGACGGCGGCGACGGCGAACGGGCGCAGCGCGGCCGGGGCCGTGAGGTCCAGCCCGTCCACCTGGGCGGCACCGGAGCGCGCCAGGTCACGCGCCCGGGCCAGCCCGGGGTCGGCCAGGGCGGCGGTGAACAGTCCGGTGAGCATCAGTGACCACTTCCCCGCGGGAGCACACGACGATCACCCCTCGCCCGGTCTGGACGGGGGGTCTGCGTCTCGACACTATCTCCACGAGACCCGATCGGCCCGCCTGCCATGGCGGACCCAGGTGACCCACAGCCGGGATCTTGACTGGGTGGGCGGCGAATGGTCGGGTGGGGGCATGACGGGGCAGCATCGCGCACAATTCGACGCAGAGATCACCTTCGCCAACGGTGGCGGTCTGCGGACCGACGGTTTCCGGCTGGACATCCCCGGCCCGGACATCGACGACGACGAGCTGGCCGCACTCCTTGTCCGGCACCTCGGGCTGCTGATGGTGGACACGGTACGGATCAGCAACAAGACGATCATCGAGGAGCCGCACAAGGGCGGTCGTGGTGTGGCCGCACCCGACGGCGGCGGGGCTCGACGCCTGGTCGAGCTGAGCCACGTGGTCACCGACGGGATGGTCACCCTGCCCGGCTGGCCGGCACCCCGGATCACCGAGTGGCTGACCCGGGAGGCGTCCCGGGCGAACTACGCCCCGGGCACCGACTTCCAGGTGGGCCGGATCGACATGATCGCCAACACCGGCACCTACCTGGACGCTCCGGCACACCGGTACGCCGACGGCGTGGACCTCACCGGCATACCGTTGGACCGGCTCGCCGACCTGCCCGGCCTGCTGGTCCGGGTGCCGGCCGGCACGCGGGCGGTGGACCGGCTGCTGCTGGCGCCGTACGACGTGGCCGGGCGGGCGGTGCTGCTGCACACCGGCTGGTCCGCGCACTTCGGCACCGACCGGTACGCCGCGCCCGACGCACCCCATCTCACCGCCGACGGGGCACAGGCACTGGTCGAGGCGGGCGCGACCCTGGTCGGCATCGACTCGATCAACATCGACGACATGAGCCCGGCCGCGCGGGGCGAACGCCCCGCGCACAGCGCCCTGCTGGCCGCCGGCATCCCGATCGTGGAGCACCTGACCGGTCTGGACGCGCTGCCGCCGGAGGGGTTCCGGTTCACCGCCGCCCCGCCGAGGGTGGCCGGGATGGGCACCTTCCCGGTTCGCGCCTTCGCCGTCGTCTGACCGCCCCCGGTTGGCAAGATCTACTCCGATTGCGGCGTGTCGGCGTATCCAGAAGACCAGATACCCCCGTCTGCCGCAATCGGAGTACCACTCGCCGGCGACGACGGTTCAGGCCACCCGGAGCGCGGTCGGGCCCAGCCGGCGCACCAAACCGTTGGGACAGGTACGCGAGGGCGCGGGACTGGGCCAGGTCGAGCGGCCACCGGTCGACCTCAGCCCCGGCGGACAGCTCCAGCAACAGGCCGGACGGCGGGGTCGGGCCGACCTCCATCCGCCACAGGCCGAGCCGGGCCTGGATCACCTCGTCACCCCGGACGGCCGTGTCGACGAGACGGGACAGGTGCAGGTCGTTGCGCCCGGCGCAGTCCGGGCCGCGTAGGCACCAGTGGGGGTGGGTGTCGTTCGATAGGTTGTCCACGGGCCGGGGTCCTTCCCGGTCAAGGCCCGGGGATCGGAGTGCCACCTCCACCCCGGGCCGCCTTGTAGGTCTGGGAGACCTGCCACGGTCGCCCTCCTGAACCTAGAACTACCTGTCATGTCAGGTCAAGCCCTTGCAGCACATTTCATTGACGGTCCGCGTCCAGCCGTGATCACATGGGCACACCTGCCACGGAAGTCTGCCCATGCCTGCCTACACCAAGAAGCAACGCCTCATCGACACGTTGACCCGGCGCATCGAGTCGGGCGAGTATCCGCCGGGTGCCAAGCTGCCGTCCGGCACCGAACTCTGCCTTGAGTTCCAGGTCTCTCGCCAGGTGGTGCGATCCGCCATCGACTGGCTGAAGGCACGCGGGCTCGTTGACGGCGCACCCGGAGCGGGTGTCTTCGTTCGGGATCCCGGCGCTCAGTAACGAGCCCGCAGGCCGGAGCCGCCCCGTCAAGAGGTGCGGCCATCCATGATCGTGGGGAAGGTGACATCCCGGTCCCCCTCCTTACCGAGGGGGCGGCACGGATACCATCCAGGGAGTCGGACAGCGCTGTCCTTCGTACTCGCGTAAGGAGCGCATGGTGACCGACCAGCACGACCACGACGGGCCCGACGCCGCTCTCCGGGCCGACATCCGCCGCCTCGGCACCCTGCTCGGCCAGACCCTGGCCCGCCAGGAGGGTCGGCCCCTGCTCGACCTGGTCGAGGAGATCCGCGCCCAGGTCCGCTCCGACCCCCCGGCCGCCGCGCGGCAGCTCGGCGGGCTGGACGTGACCACCGGCACCAAGCTGGCCCGCGCCTTCTCCACCTACTTCCACCTGGCGAACATCACCGAGCAGGTGCACCGGGCCCGGGAGCTGCGCCGTCGCCGCGCCATGCACGGTGGCTGGCTGGACCAGGCGGCCAAGATGATCGCCGAACGCGGCGTGCCGGCCGAGGAGATCGCCGCGGCGGCCCGCCGGCTCGCGGTACGCCCGGTGTTCACCGCCCACCCCACCGAGGCGGCCCGCCGTTCCATCCTGTCGAAGCTGCGCGCCGTCGCCGACGAGTTGGACGCCGAGACCGCCAACGCGATCCTCTACGGCGCCAGCGACGAGGGGCCGGCCAACCGGCGGCTCGCCGAACTGCTCGACCTGATGTGGCAGACCGACGAGCTGCGGCTGGACCGGCCCGACCCGACCGACGAGGCCCGCAACGCCATCTACTACCTGCGCGACCTGTACGCCGAGGCCGCGCCGCAGGTCCTCGACGACCTCGCTGACACACTGCGTACCCTCGGTGTGGAGACCTCCCCGACGGCCCGGCCGTTGACCTTCGGCACCTGGATCGGCGGCGACCGGGACGGCAACCCGTTCGTCACCCCGGCGGTCACCCGCGAGGTGCTGCGCATCCAGCACGAGCACGGCATCGCCGCCACCGAGAAGGCGATGGACCACCTCATCAACGAGGTCTCCGTCTCCCGCCGGCTGCGCGCGGTGTCGCTGGACCTCTCCGCCAGCCTCGCCGCCGACCTGGACGCGCTGCCGGAGGTGGCACCCCGGTTCCGTCGGGTCAACGCCGAGGAGCCGTACCGGCTCAAGGCCCGGTGCGTGAAGGCGAAGCTGGCCAACACCCGACAGCGGCTGCGCAACGCCACCCCGCACGTGCCGGGGCGGGACTACCGCGGCTCGGCCGAGCTGATCGCCGACCTGGAGCTGCTGCGTGCCTCCCTCGCGCGCAACTCCGGGCAGCTCACCGCCGTGGGCCGGCTCGCCTCCACGATCCGTACCGTCTCCGCGTTCGGCCTGCACCTGGCGACGATGGACGTCCGGGAACACGCCGAGAAGCACCACGAGGTGCTCGCCCAGCTGTACGCGGCCGTCGGCGAGGTCGCCGACTACCCGGCGCTGAGCCGGTTGGAACGCACCAAGCTGCTCGCCGACGAGTTGACCGGCCGCCGGCCGCTCTCCACGATGGACACCCCGCTGACCGAGAGCGCGCAGAAGACGTTCGACGTGTTCGGCACGATCCGGGAGGCGCAGGACCGGTTCGGCGCCGAGGTGATCGAGTCGTACATCATCTCGATGACCCTAGGTGTCGACGACGTGCTCGCCGCGGTGGTGCTGGCCCGCGAGGCCGGCCTGGTCGACGTGCACAGCGGGCGGGCCCGGGTCGGCTTCGTACCGCTGCTGGAGACCCCGGCCGAGCTGAACGCCGGCGGCGACCTGCTGGACGAGCTGCTGTCGCTGCCTGCGTACCGGGCCCTCGTCGCGGCCCGTGGCGACGTGCAGGAGGTGATGCTCGGCTACTCCGACTCCAACAAGGAAGCCGGCATCACCACCAGCCAGTGGTCCATCCACCGGGCTCAGCGCGCGCTGCGCGACGTGGCCGCCCGGCACGGCGTACACCTGCGGCTCTTCCACGGCCGGGGCGGCACGGTGGGTCGCGGCGGCGGCCCCACCCACGAGGCGATCCTGGCCCAGCCGTACGGCACCCTGGACGGCGCGATCAAGGTGACGGAGCAGGGCGAGGTCATCTCCGACAAGTACACGCTGCCGGCGCTGGCCCGGGAGAACCTGGAGCTGACCGTGGCCGCGGTGCTCCAGGCGACACTGCTGCACACCGCGCCCCGGCAGCCGGCCGAGATGCTGGAACGCTGGGACGCGGCGATGGACGTGGTCTCCGACTCGGCGTACCGGTCGTACCGGTCATTGGTGGAGAATCCGGACTTGCCGGCGTACTTCTGGGCCTCCACCCCGACCGAACTGCTCGGCGCGCTGAACATCGGCTCCCGGCCGGCGAAGCGGCCGAACACGGGCGCCGGCCTGGGCGGCCTGCGGGCCATCCCGTGGGTGTTCGGCTGGACGCAGACCCGGCAGATCGTGCCGGGCTGGTTCGGTGTCGGTTCCGGCCTCGCCGCGGCCCGCGCCGCCGGGTTGGACGACGTGCTCGCCGAGATGCACCGCAACTGGCACTTCTTCCGCACGTTCCTGTCGAACGTCGAGATGATGCTGACCAAGACGGACCTCACCATCGCCCGCCGCTACGTGGAGACGCTGGTCCCGAAGAAGCTGCACCCGATCTTCGAGACGATTGAGCAGGAGTACGAGCTGACCAAGCAGGAGGTGCTGGCGGTCACCGCCTCGCCGGCCCTGCTGGACAACTCACCGGTGCTTCAGCGCACCCTCGCCGTGCGGGACACCTACCTGGAGCCACTGCACCACCTCCAGGTGGCGCTGCTTCGCCAGTACCGCGACTCCGGGGCCGCCGGGCGTGCGGTGGCCACCGCGCCGGGCGGGCGGCGGGCTCCCAGCGACGGTACGGCGTTGGAGCGGGCGCTGCTCACCACGGTCAACGGCATCGCCGCCGGCATGCGCAACACCGGCTGACTGTCCCGCCGGCGCTCTGCCGCCGCCTTGCCAGCGCTGTGCCACGCCAGTTGCGGCAAAGCGGGGTGTCCCGCACCTCTGACACCCCGCTTTGCCGCATCCCGTGTCGATCATGCCCGGCCCAGGGATGACCGGGCAGCGGCACCGAAGCCGTCAGTCGCCGAACCCACCACCGAAATCACCACCACCGAAATCACCACCACCGAAGTCACCACCACCGAGGTCACCACCACCGAGGTCACCGGCCCCGGCGTCGCCGGCCCCGGCGTCGCCGCCGGTGACGTCCCCTTGGTCGCCGTAGTCGGCGCCGTCGCCGAAGCCCTCCTGGTAGCCGGCCTCGTAGCCAGGGTCGGCGAAGGCCGGGGAGAACAGCGCGTCGGCGATCAACATGCCGCCGATCACCCCGGCGCCCGCGCCCAGCGCGGTCTTCCACCACGGCGTGGAGTACCAGCCGGCCGGCACCGGCCGCCCCTGCAC
>NZ_SMJY01000094.1:0-22533 GCF_004348355.1 Micromonospora sp. KC721
CATCCGGGTACGCCTCGCCGAGGATCTCGCCGCCCGCAGCCGCTCCGCCCGGGCGCTGCCGCTGGTCCACCCCGCCGCCCACCGCGCGGTGGTGGCCGTCGGCGAGGGCAGCGTCACCGTCGACGCCGGGGCCGTCATCGCCGAGATCACCCTCGACCCGTGGCGGATGCGCTTCCGCGCCGCCGACGGGCAACTCCTGGTCGAACAGGACCCCGGCACCACGGACATCAGCGGCCGGCGGCGCACCCTTCCGTTCGGGCGCTCCACCGCCGACGGTGTGCCTGTCGCCTGGCACGAGAGTTTCGTCGCCCCCGGCGACGAACACTTCGTCGGCCTGGGCGAGAAGTTCACCCCGCTGGACAAGCGCGGCCAGCGGGCGTTGATGTGGAACTTCGACGCCTTCGGCGGCGAGTCCGACCGCTCGCACAAGAACGTGCCGCTCTACCTGTCCGACCGCGGCTACGGCGTGCTGGTCGACAGCGGGCTGCCGGTGGAGTTCGACATCTGTCAGTCCACCCACAGCAGCGTGCAGATCCTCGTCCCGGACGACCTGCTCGACTACTACGTGCTCGCCGGGCCGACCCCGGCGCAGATCCTGGACCGGTTCGACGCGCTGACCAGCCGGCCGTACCTGCCGCCGAAGTGGGCCTTCGGCGCCTGGATCTCCTCCGGCTTCTTCCCCGACAGCCAGCAACGGGTACTGGACCGGGCCCGGCTGATCCGCGAGCGGGGCATCCCGTGCGACGTGTTGCACCTGGACTGCTACTGGCAGGTCGCCGGCCGCTGGTCGGAACTGCGCTGGGACGACGAGGCGTTCCCCGACCCGGCCGGCATGCTCAAGACCCTCGCCGACCAGGGTTTCCGGGTGTGCCTGTGGATGAACCCGTACCTGATGACCGGCAGCCCGCTGTACGCCGAGGCGGCCGAGGCCGGATACTTCCTGCGCCGCCCGGACGGGTCGACGTACGTGGCCGACGTGTGGCACGGCAGCCACCCGGCCTCGGCCATCGTCGACCTGACCAACCCCGCGGCGGTGCGCTGGTTCCAGGGCCTGCTGCGGCCGCTGCTGGAGCAGGGCGCGGCGGTGTTCAAGACCGACTTCGCCGAGGGGGTGCCCGCCGACGCGGTCGCCCACAACGGGATGACCGGGCTGGAACTGCACAACGTGTACGCGCTGATGTTCAACGACGTTGTCGCCGACGTGACAGAGGAGATCGCCGGGCACCGGACGGTGTGGGCACGTTCGTCGTACCTGGGCGGGCAGCGGCACAGCGCGCAGTGGAGCGGCGACGTGAACGCCACCTGGCCGGCCCTGGCCAGCACCCTGCGCGGTGGGCTGTCGCACGGGCTGTCCGGAGTGCCGTTCTGGAGCCACGACACCGGCGGCTTCAACGGCACTCCCGACCCGGACCTGTACGTGCGGTGGACCCAGTTCGGGGCGTTGTCACCGCTGGTGCGGCTGCACGGCACCACCAGCCGGCTGCCGTGGGACTTCCCTGCCGAGGCCGAGCGGGACGTGGCGGCTGCGTTGCGGCTGCGCTACCGGCTGCTGCCGTACCTGTGGTCCGCGGCGGTGGCAGCGGCCCGCACCGGTGCGCCGATGATGCGGGCGCTGCTGGTCGACACCCCCGAGGACCCGACGGCCTGGGTCATCGACCTGCAGTACCGGCTCGGCACCGACCTGCTCGTCGCCCCGGTCGTCGACCGGTCCGGTCGACGCGACGTCTACCTGCCCGTCGGCGACGACTGGGTGGACGTGGCCACCGGCGAGCGGCACCCCGGCGGGCGGCACCTGCGGGTCACCGTGCCGATGCACCGGCTGCCGCTCTACGTCCGCCACGGCGCGCTGGTTCCGGTCGCCGCGCCGACCGACCGGATCCCAGACGGGCCGTTCCGCGACGTCGACCTGGTCAGCTGGGGTGGCCTCGGCGGCCGGACGGTGATCCACGACGTCGACGGTGACACGGTCGTCGAGGCGGAACGCGACGGCGACACCCTGCGGGTACACACCAGCGGTCCGCTGGGGATACGGAAGGTGAGCGTGGTGGGCGTGGACGTCCCCCGCCGGGTGCTGCTCAACGGGACGGCCGCGCCGGTGGCGGCGTTCGAGGAGTGGTTCCCCCGCTGACCCACCTCAGCCGCCCGCCCCGGCCGGCGGGGTGGGCGGCACCGGCGGGTGTGCCGGGCAGGGGCGCTCGGCTACCATCAGTTAGTTGGGCTGGCAATCCAACAAACATCGACGGTGACACGTCCCACAATCAACGGTGACCACCTCACGGCCGGCCCGGTCCGGGCACCGCGGTACGCCATGATGGGCGCGGGGACCGGGATGGCGCAGCGTCGGCGCAGGGAGCGGACAGATCGTGATCGACATTCAGACCGAACCGCAGCCGAGCGACCTCGGCGACGTGCGGGTCACCAACCGGGCGGTGGTGCTGCGGCACGTACGCCGGCACGCGCCCTGCTCGCGTGCCGACATCGCCGCGCACACCGGACTCAACAAGGCCACCGTCTCCAGCCTGGTCACCGAGCTGATCGACCGCCGGTTGCTGCGGGAGACCGGGCTGACCGAGAACCGGGTCGGCCGGCCGGCCACCATGCTCGTCCTCGACGGCGAGCCGTACGCGGCGCTCGGTATGGAGATCGGCGCCGACGAACTGGTGGTGGTCGCGGTCGACCTGGGCGGCAACCGGCTGCTGACCTGGCGGCGGGCGTTCGCCGCCCCGTTGGCCGCCCCCGCCGAGACGGTCCGTGCGCTGGCCACCCTCGCCCGCCGGGCGATCAACCGGGTCAACGGGCAGGGGCGCACGGTCCTCGGCCTGACCGTGGGCGTGCCGGGCCTGGTCGACACCGCCGGCACGGTGCCGCTGGCCACCGCCCTGGGCTGGCGCGACGTCCCGGTCGCCACCGCGCTGCGGGCCGCGCTGCGCGACCCCGACTTCACCATCGCCGTCGACACCGACGCCAACCTCGCGGTGGTCGCCGAGCAGCGGCACGGGGCGTACGCCGGGACCGCCGACCTGGTCCACCTCACCGGCGGCGCGACCGTCGGCGCCGGGGTGCTCACCGGCGGCCGACCGCTGCGCGGCGCACGCGGGTTCGCCGGCGAGGTCGGGCACGTCCCCGTCGATCCGGCCGGACCGGTCTGCGAGTGCGGGCGACGCGGGTGCCTGACCGCGCTGGTCGCCCTGCCCGCGGTCGTCCGCCGCCTGCTGCCCGACGTCGAGGTCGACGGGCCGGTCACCGACTGGCTGCCGGAACTCGAGCGGGTGCAGACGCTGGCCCGCCAGGAGGATCCGGGCGTCCTGGCGGGGTTGGCGGAGGTCGGCACGCATCTCGGCCACGGGGTGTCCATTCTGGCCAATCTGCTCAACCCGCAGGTGGTGACCATGGGCGGACACTTCGCCGTCCTCGCACCCTGGCTGCTCCCGGCGGCGCGGGCGGAGCTGCACGCCCGCGCGCTCGCCCCGGCGGCCGGCGGTTGCCAGCTCGTCGCCAGCCGGCTCGGCGCGACCGCCACCGCGCTCGGCGGGGCCACCGTCGCCCTGGCCACCGTCGAGTCGGGGCGGCTGCCGGTCAGCTGATCGGCCCGCCGCTTTGGCGGCACGCCCCGGATCATCGACGGACATCCGTTCCGATCGGGGTGCCGGCTCTTGACCCGACGGGGGCGGTGGTGCCAACCTCGAACGGCCGCCCCGTCGTCCGGGCCTCTGGGGCGGCGAGTTTTTCGCGGTCGTCGAAGCGCTTCACCGCTGCCCGGGCCGGCGACCATCACCACCGCATCGCACCGCCGCACGCTCCCGCACCGGCTGTCGAAGCGCTTCGACAGCCGGTCGCCGCGCCACCGCGCGAGCCCCTGGAAGGTACGCGACCATGACCGACAGCAGCCCCGTCCCGTCCATCCGAGCCCGCATCGACGACCTGCTGGCCCGACTCACCCTGCCGGAGAAGATCGGCCTGCTGCACCAGTGGCAGGCACCGGTGCCCCGACTCGGCCTGCCCGGGTTCCGCACCGGCACCGAGGCGCTGCACGGGGTGGCCTGGCTCGGCCCGGCCACCGTCTTCCCGCAGGCCGTCGGCCTGGCCACCACCTGGAACCCGGACCTGATCCGAGCCGTCGGCACGGCCGTCGGCATCGAGGTACGCGCCAAGCACCACGCCGACCCGCAGCACGTCGGGTTGAACGTGTGGGCGCCGGTGGTCAACCCGCTGCGCGACCCCCGGTGGGGACGCAACGAGGAGGGCTGGTCCGAGGACCCGTGGCTGACCGGCCGGCTGGCCACCGCGTACGCCTGGGGGCTGCGCGGTGACCACCCCGACCGACTGCGTACGGCACCGACGGTCAAGCACTTCCTCGCCTACAACAACGAGACCGACCGGGCCACCACCTCCAGCAACCTGCCGCCCCGGGTACTGCACGAATACGAGCTGCCCGCGTACCGGGAACCCGTGGAGAGCGGCGCCGCGGTCGCCGTGATGGCCTCCTACAACCTGGTCAACGGGGTGCCCGCGCACCTGAGCCCACTGATCGACGGGGACCTGCGCGGCTGGGCCCCCGACGAGATCATGGTGGTGGGCGACGCCGCGGCGGTGAGCAACATCGCCGGCATGCAGGCCCACCTGCCCGACCACGTCGAGGGATTCGCCGCCGCGCTGCGCGCCGGCATCGACAACGTCACCGAGGACGACCCCGACCCCACGCCCACCGTGGAGCGGTTCACCGAGGCGCTACGTCGCGGTCTGATCAAAGAGCCCGACGTGGACCGCGCGGTCCGGCGCATCCTCAGTATCCGGATCCGCCTCGGCGACCTCGACCCGCCGCACGAGGACCCGTTCGCCGACGTCCCACCTGACGTGATCGACTGCCCGGCGCACCGGGAACTGGCCCGGGAGGCCGCCCGCCAGTCGGTGGTCCTGCTGCGCAACGACGGGCTGCTGCCGCTGGACGCCTCGACGGCGCCCCGGGTGGCGGTGCTCGGGCCGTTGGCCGACGCGGTGTACGAGGACTGGTACAGCGGCACCCTGCCGTACGCGGTCACCCTACGGCAGGGGCTGGCCGAACGGCTGCCGGCCGTCACCACCCACAACGGGGCGGACCGAATCGCGCTACGGGTGGGCGACCGCTACGTCCGCTGCCCGGACACCCCCGACGGGGGCCCGCTCACCCTCGGCGCCGAGGCCACCGGTCTTGACGTGTTCGACTGGGGTCGCGACATCCTGGCGCTGCGCGCGGTCTCCAACGGCCGGCACCTGGGCGTCACCGCCGAGGACGGCACCGTCGCCAACGACCGGCCCGGACCGGGCGAGTGGGTGGTCCGGGAAACCTTCCGGTTCCGGCCCGGACCCGACGGCACCATCCTGCTGCACCACCTCGCCACCGACCGGTACGTGACCGTCGACGCCGACGGTCGGCTGCGCGCCGACGCACCGACCGGGGCGGCCGCGACCGGGTTCACCGTCGAGCTGATCACCGACGGTGCCGCCGAGTGCGCCACGCTGGCCGCCGGGGCGGACGTGGCGGTGGTGGCGCTGGGCAACCATCCGATGGTCAACGGCAGGGAGACCGAGGACCGCGTCGACCTTGCCCTGCCCCGGGCGCAGGAGGCGCTGCTGCGCGCCGTGCAGGCCGCCAACCCGCGTACCGTACTGGTGCTCACCAGCAGTTACCCGTACGCGGTCGGCTGGGCGCAGGAGCACCTGCCGGCGGTGCTCTGGTCCGCGCACGGCGGTCAGGAACACGGCAACGCCCTGGCGGCGGTGCTGCTGGGCCAGGCCGAGCCGGGCGGCCGGCTCACCCAGACCTGGTACGCCGACACCGCGGAGCTGCCCGACCTGCTCGACTACGACGTGATCGGCGCCGACAGCACCTACCTGTACCACCGGGGGGATCCGCTGTACCCGTTCGGTCACGGGCTCAGTTACGGCCAGTTCGACTACGCTGACCTGCGATTGAGCGCCACGGCGGTGACCGCCGGCGAGGAGGTCGAGGTGTGCCTTGAGGTCACCAACACCGGTGCCCGCGCCGGCGAGGAGGTCGTGCAGCTCTACACCCGCCAGCGTCGTTCCCGGGTCAAGCAGCCCCTGCGTCAGCTTCGGGACTTCGCCCGGGTCAGCCTCGCCCCCGGGCAGCGGCGCACGGTCACGCTGCGGCTGCGTACCGGCGAGTTGCGCTGGTGGGACGAGAGCCACGGCGGGTTCGTGGTGGAGGACGCCACCCACACCGTGCTCGTCGGTCGGTCCGCCCGCGACATCCGGCTGGTCGGCGCGTTGACCGTGCGCGGCGGGCAGCACGCCGACGGGGCGCGGCCGGAAGCGGCCGCGGGACGGCGGTCGTGACCGCCGCGGCGGGCCGTCCGCCCTCCGGCCAGGTCACCATCGCCGACGTCGCCCGGCACGCGGGCGTGGCCGCGAGTACCGTGTCGTACGTGCTCAGCGGTAAGCGGGCCATCTCCGCGGTGACCCGCAGCCGGGTGTTGGCGAGCGTCCGGCTGCTCGGGTACCACCCGAACGCGGGGGCCCGCGCGCTGGCCAGCCGGCGGGCCAACGTCATCGCCCTGGTGCTGCCCCTGCGCGCCGGCATGCAGGTGCCGGTGGTGATGCAGTTCGCCACCGCCGTGGTGACCACCGCGCGCGGCTACGACCACGACGTCCTGCTGGTCACCTCCGACGAGGGACCGGCCGGGTTGCGCCGCATCGCCGCCAGCGCCCTGGTCGACGGGGTGCTGCTGATGGACGTGGAGTTGCACGACCGGCGGGTGCCGCTGCTGCGGGAACTGGCGCTGCCCAGTGTGCTGATCGGTCTGCCCGCCGACCCGGCCGGGCTGACCTGTGTGGACCTGGACTTCCACGCCGCCGGCGCGGAGTGCGTCGCGCACCTGGCTGGGCTGGGCCATCGCCGCATCGCCCTGCTCGGCGCGCCGACGGCCGTCTACGACCGCGGCACCGGCTTCGCGCACCGCACCCGCGCCGGGGTGCGGGAGGCCGCCGACCGACACGGCGTGCAGGTGGTGACGCTGCCGTGCGAGGAGGGCACGGCCGACGTGCGGCGGGCCGTGACCGAGCTGCTGGACCGCCATCCGGACGTCTCCGGCCTGGTGGTGCAGAACGAGGCCGCGGTCGGGCCGGTGCTGGCGACCCTGCCGGCGCTGGGGCGGCGGGTGCCCGGCGACGTGTCGGTGGTGGCCATCTGCCCGGACGAGTTCGCCGGGCGCAGCAGCCCGGCGTTGACCTGCGTGCCGGTGCCGACCGAGGAGGTGGGGCGGCAGGCGGTGACCCTGCTGATGGGCAAGCTGCGAGACGAGCCGGGACCGGAGGCTATCCTGCTGGCGCCCCGGCTGACCGTTCGGGACAGCACCGCCGCCGCGCCGGCTGTCGGGGTGGGTGGCGGCGAGCGGTGACCACGGCGAAGGGACTGTCGATGGCGGACGAGCTACCCGTGTCGGCCCACCGCATCTGGGCGCCGGCGCCCGCCGCGAGCTGGGAGGACGCGTTCCTGTCCGGCAACGGCGAGTACGGAATCATGGTGTGCGGCGACCCGCACGCGGAACGGATCATTGTCAACCACCACCGGTTCGTGCTGCCCAACGGCACCCACGACGTCCGGCCGCCGGAGCTGGCCGACCGGATGCCCCACATCCGCGAGCTGGTGCTGGCCGGCCGGGGTGCCGAGGCGGCCCAGTTGCTCACCGGCGGCCGGGAGCTGGAGTGGACGCAGTCGTTTCATCCCGGCTTCGCCCTGACCATCGACGCGACGCGGCCCGCTCCGGTCGGCGACTACCGGCGCTCGACCGAGTTCGACACCGGTCAGGTCGCCGTCGAGTGGACGGGCGGGCGGCGGCGCTCGTTCGTCTCCCGCGCCGACGCGCTGGTCGTCACCGCGCTGGACATGGGCGCCTGCACCGTCGGGGCCACCGGTGACCTGCCCGGCCGCCCCGACGACGTGCGCTACGAGTGCGTCGCGTACCGGCGGGGCGATCTGGTGTTCCTGCGGGTTCGGGGCCACTACCCGCAGGTTGGCGGCGCGTACGGCTTCGAGGGGGTGACCCTGCTGCGCGGCGACGTCGAGGTCGCCGGGGACCGGGTGGTGGTGCGCGGCCCGGCGTTGCTGACCACCGCGCTGGACCGGGTCGACAGCCCTCGGTGGCGCACCGGAGCGCTGGAGGAACGGCTGGCCGCCGCCGACCCCGACTACGACCGGCTGCTGGCCCGGCATTTACCCCTGCACGCGGTGCCGTACCGGCGGGTCAGCCTGGACCTGGGCGTGCCGGCGGCGGACCGGGAGCTGCCCGTCGGTGAGCTGCTCGCCCGGCAGCTCACCGACCCCGGCGTCGCGCAGCCGGCGCTGCTGGAGCGGCTCTTCCACGCCGGTCGGTATCTGCTGTTCAGCTCCAGCGGGGTGCTGCCGCCACGGTTGACCGGGCTGTGGCTGGGCTCGTGGGACGCCGCCTGGGCCGGTGACTTCACCACCGACGCCAACCTGAACCTGCAGCTGGCCGGCGCGAACATCGGCGCCCTGCCGGAGGTGACCGCCGCGCACGCCCGCCTGGTGGCCGGGCAGGTCGACGACTGGCGACGCAACGCACAGGCGATCTACGGCGCTCGTGGCCTGCTCGCGCCGGCCCGTACCGACGGTGAGCACGGGCACCTGTTCCACGTGCACCCCCAGTGGCCGTTCGCCGCCTGGCTGGCCGGCGCGGACTGGCTGCTGTACCCGCTGTACGAACACCACATGGTCACCGGAGAGCCGCTGGGCGAGGTCACCGGCTGGCTGGCGGAGGTGGCGGACTTCTTCACCGACGTGGTCAGCGAGGTTGACGGCGCGGTGGCGCTGGTGCCGTCGTACTCGGTGGAGACGGGTCCGCCCGACGCCGACGGGCAGCCGGTGCCGGTGACAGTCAACGCCACGATGGACGTGGCCGCCGCCCGGCACGCGCTGCGCGTCGCCGCCGAGGTGACGGGTTCGGACCGGTGGGACGAACTGCGGGGCCGGCTGCCGACGTACCGGGTCGACGAGCGCGGTGCGCTCGCCGAGTGGGCCTGGCCCGGCTACCGCCCGGACGACGACCACCGGCACGTGAGCCACCTGTACCCGGTGTGGCCGTTGGGTGAGATCAATCCCGACGACACGCCCGAGCTGGCCGCGGCCGCGCACCGGGCGCTGACGCTGCGCGGTGACGAGAACCTCTCCGCGCACGGCAGCCTGCACCGGGCGCTGGTCGCGGCCCGGCTGCACGACGGGAACCTGGTCGGGGTGAACCTGTGCAAGATCCTCGGCGCCGACATGTTCTTCCGGTCGCTGATGAGTTCGCACAATCCGGGTCTGGCCATCTACAACGCCGACGCCGCGCACGCGCTGCCGGCGGTGTTGGTCGAGGCGTTGGCGCAGGCGATTCGGCCGGGAGTGGTGCGGCTGCTGCCGGCGCTGCCGCCGGGCCTGCCGCGCGGGACGCTGCGCGGGGTGCGGCTGCCGGGGCGGATCAGCGTGCAGGAACTGGCCTGGGCGCCGGGCCTGGTCCGGGTACGGCTGGTCTCGGCGGTCCCGCAGACCGTCGAGGTGCGTACCCCGCACGGGACCGCGACGGCCACGCTGGTCGCCGACGTGCCGGTCGAGCTGACCCTGGGCAGCGGATCGTGACCGAACGGCTGGCGCCGGTGCTCCGGGTCGCCGACAGCGACGTCGCGACGGCCTGGTACGCCCGGTTGGGTTTCGTTCGGCAGTGGGAGCACCGGTTCGCCCCGGGGCTGCCCCGCTACGTCAGTCTGGTCCGCGGCGGCATCGAGCTGCATTTGTCGGAGCACACCGGCGACGCCCGCCCCGGCACGCTGCTGTACCTGTACGTGGCCGACGTCGACGCGGCGGCACGGGCCTGCGGCGGTGCGCCGGTCGGCGAGCGGGACTGGGGACGCGAGTTCGAGGTGACCGACCCGGACGGCAACCGGGTGCGGGTCGGCACGCCCCGCATGTGACGGGAGACCGGGCGGTCAGAGCGCGTCGGGCTGGCCGAGCGCGGGGTGCTGCTGCCCGGGGCGGGCGTACCAGGCCGGGCCTTCCTCGGCGGTGGTGGTGTCGATGCGCAGCCGTGACCAGTCGTCCAACGGTGGCAGGTCGGCCGGGTCGAACCAGCCGACCTCGGTCGACTCGTCGCCGTCGGCGCGGGGTTCGCCGCCGACCGGTCGGCACCGGAACCACACGTTGAGGTACCGGCAGATGTCGCCGTTGGGGTAGACGACGGGGTGGGTGGCGACACCGGCGAGGCGTTCGACGCGTACCCGCACACCGGTCTCTTCCAGGACTTCCCGCACCACCGCGTCGGCGGGCTGCTCGCCGGGGTCGACGATGCCGGCGGGCACCGACCAGCGGCCGTTGTCGCCGCGCCGGGCCAGCAGCACCCGGCCGGTCTCGTCGCGTACGACGGCGCTCACGCCGGGCAGCAGGAGCAGGTCGTGACCGATGTGGGCGCGCAGTTCGGCGACGTAGGCGGGGACCGGCATCGAATCACGGTATCCCGGCGTGATGGCGCTCGGACGCCGACTGCTACTTGACACTACCTAGTACCTGACGAATCATAGGAGCTGTGACATCGAGCCATGACCCGCAGCTGCTGAAAGGCGTGTTGTCGCTGCTACTGCTGCATCTGCTGGCCGAACGGGAGTCGTACGGCTACGAGGTGGTGCAACGCCTGCAGGAGGTCGGCTTCACCGACGTGCTGGAAGGCAGCGTCTACCCGGCCCTGGCCCGACTGGAACGCGACGGGCGGGTCGCCACCCGACTCGTGCCCTCCCCCACCGGCCCGGCCCGCAAGTACTACCGGCTCACCCCGGTCGGCTGGCAGGCGCTGCGGGCCGGCTGCGCCGCCTGGTCCCGGCACACCGCCAGCGTCAACGCCGTCCTGGCCCGCCCGCTGCCCGCGGTCTGCGAGAAGGAGAACTGACATGACACAGACCACCGGTTGGTCCGACCGGCTCCGCATCGAACGTCTCGTCTGGCTGCTGGACCAACAGCTGTACGACCTGCCCCGGCGGTCGCGCATCGCCACCCGCCGGGAGGTGCGGGCCAACCTGTTGGAGGCCGCCCGCGACGTCGGCACCACCGAGGCGCTGCGCCGCGTCGGCGGAAGCCGGCGGCTCGCCCACCGGTACCTGGTGGCCGAACTCGGTGACGGGCCCCGGCACTCCCTGATCGCCGCCGCCTACGTCGGTGGTCTCACCCCGCTGGCGCTGAATGTCCTGTTCGACGAGACCGCCGCCGCGTACCGACGGGGCGTCATCGCCGCCGACCCACACGCCACCGGCACGTTCACCTGGCACGGCATCGGCTATCTGCAGGACGCCACCACGTTCACCTTCGTCGACGGGCAGGTCAGTCAGGTCGGCGGGGGGTGGGCTCCGCTGACGTTCCTGCTGTGGGTCGTCGGGACCGTCGCCGCCGGCCGGCTCTGGCGGCTGGTTCGGTGGCGGGCCGGCCGACGGGAAGCCGTCGCCCAGGCCGGCTGACCCCGGCGCCGGGCCGCCGACCGGCACGGCAGGTTCCCGGCCGGCGCCCGGTCGGGGCGGCACTAGACTTCCGCCTCGATGGACGCCCAGCCCGCCCCCACCGACACCCGACCGTGCGCCCACTGCGGGCGCGACGTACCGCAGCGTGCCGGCGCGGGCCGGCCGTTCCGCTACTGCCGGGACAATGACGGCGCCTGCCAGCGGGCGTCGCGCAACTCGCGAATGCGCCACCGCAACGCCCCGGGCCTGCCCGGCCAGGTCGCCCGCACCTGGGAGGCGGTGGACCGGCTCGACCAGATCGTCGAGACGTTGACCGAGGCCCTGCACGCCGAACTGTCCCCGGTCGGAGTGGAGCGCCAGCTCGCCGCGCTGCGCGCCGAGACCGCCGCGCAGGTCGCCCAGGCCCATGCCGAACGCGACGACGCCCGCGGCGACGCCGAAACCGCCGCCGCCGAGGCGACCCGCGCCCGGTCCGAGGCGCGGGTCGCCCTCGCCGACCGTGACGCCGCGCTGGCCCGCGCCGAGCAGGCCGACACGCGCGCCGCCGAAGCCGACCGCCGCGCCGGGGCGGCCGAGGCGCAGCGCGACGCCGCCCGCCGCGAGGTCGGCGCCGCCGAGGCGCTGCGGGTACAGGCCGAACGCGACCGCGACGCCGCCCGCCACGAGGTGCGGACGCTGCGCGCCGAACGGGACGCCGAACGACAGCGCGCCGCCGACCTGACCGTGGCGCGGGACGCCGCCCGCGCCGAGGCCCAGCGGGCCACCGAGGCGGCCCAGATCGCCCACCGCCGCGCCGACGAGGCGCTCGCGCAGGCGACGTCGGCCCGGGCGGACGCCGACCGGCACGCCGAGGCCGCTCAGCGCGCCGACGCGCAGGAGCAGGCGGCACGGCGCGACGCCGACACCGCGCGGGCCGCGGCCGACGCCTCCCGCCAGGAAGCCGAGCGGGCTCGCCGGGAAGCCGACGCCTCCCGCCGGGAAGCCGAGGCGGCTGCGGCCCGGGCCCGGGAGGAACTGGCGGCCGTGTCGGCTCAGCGCGACGCGGCCGCCGCGGAGCTTGCGGCGGTCAGGCAGGCCGCCGCCGCCGGGCAGGCCCACCTGACCGAGCTGGAGGTACGCCTGCGCGCGGCCGAGGCCGACCGGGACGCCGCCCAGCGGCGCGCGGCGCAGCTCTCCGACCAGGTCAGTGACCTGGCCGCCGCGCTGGCCCGGTGGGGCACCACCCGGGCCGGCTGAGCGCCGCCGCTCGGGCAGTCGTCACCGCATTCTGCTCGCCGTCCCCTGTCGCGCCTTCCTTGTTGGGCGATCGCCCAGTACGATCGCCTTGGACATATGACCAAGGAGGGTGGGTGTGGTGACGGCGGCGCAGCGCGGGCAGGAGGTGCGGCAGCGCCTGCTGCGCGCCGCGACGGAGCTGATCGTGGAACGCGGCTGGACCGCGGTCACCACCCGCGTCCTGGCGCAACGGGCTGGTGTCGCGCCGGGCCTGGTGCACTACCACTTCACGTCGGTGCAGGCGCTACTGGTCGAGGCGGTCGTGGCGGCGGCCCGGTCGGTGACCGCGCGGACCGGTCCCCTGCTGGCCGACGCACCCAGCGCCGACGAGGCGTTGACCGCGCTGTTGGGCATGTTCGGCACCACCAGCGGCACCGACCCGACCTCGGTGCTGTTCGTCGAGGCGTACCTGGCCGCGACGCGCGACGAACGGCTCCGGCAGGCGCTCGGCGAGATGATCGAACAGTTCCGCCGCCAACTCGCCGATCACCTCGCTGCCCACGCGGTGCCGGACCCCCACGCCACCGCGGCCGTGCTCGCCGCCGCGATCGACGGCGTGCTGCTGCACCGGGCGCTGGCGGCCGGTCCGTCCGGCGACGCTCTCGCCGCCGTGCTGCGCAGGTTGTTGACACCAGGAGCGGAGGACGCACGATGAAGGTGATCATTTGCGGGGGCGGGATCGCCGGTCTGGCCCTCGCCCAACGGCTCGGCTCGTCGGGTGCCGAGGTGACCGTGCTGGAGAAGGCACCCGGTCCGCGCACCGGCGGCTACATGTTGGACTTCTTCGGCCCCGGATACGACGCCGCCGAGGCGATGGGCCTGCTGCCGGCCATCCGCGAGTGCGGCTACCACGTCGAGGAACTCGCGTACTGCGACGAGTCGGGGCGCCGACGCGCCGGCCTGGGATACGGACAGTTCGCCCGGGCCGTCGGCGGGCGGGTGGTCAGCCTGATGCGCCCGGACCTGGAACGGGTGTTGCGCGAGCACCTGCCGGCCGCAGTCGACGTGCGCTTCGCCAGCACGATCACCGAGGTGGACGACCGCGCTGACGGGGTGACGGTCACCCTCGACGACGGCAGCGCGCTGACCGGCGATTTGCTCGTCGGCGGCGACGGCATCCACTCGACCGTGCGGGCACTGGTCTTCGGCCCGGAACACCGGTTTTTACGCCACCTCGGGTATCACACCGCCGCCTTCTCGTTCGACGACGCCGCCGTGCACGCCGCGGTCGACGGCCGGTTCTGCATGACCGATACGCCCCGACGTGCCATGGGCTTCTACGGTCTGCCCGGCAACCGGGTCGCGGTGTTCGCCGTGCACCGCACCGACGATGCGGCCCTGCCGGCCGACGCCCGCGACGCGCTGCGCCGCGAGTACGCGTCCCTCGGCTGGATCGCGCCCGCGGCGCTGGCGGCCTGTCCACCGGCCCCGCAGGTGTACTACGACCAGGTGGCGCAGACCCAGGTGCCGGTCTGGAGCCGGGGCCGGGTGGTGTTGCTGGGCGACGCGGCCCACGCGGTGTCCCTGCTGGCCGGGCAGGGCGCCTCGCTGGCCGTCGCCGGCGCGTACGTGCTCGCCGAGGAACTGGCCCGACGCGACAGCGTCGAGGCCGCGCTGGCCGGCTACGAGCGGGCGCTGCGCCCGCTGGTCGTCGACCGGCAGGCCACGGCCCGCCGCAGCGCCCGCTGGTTCGTGCCGACCAACCGGGGCGGGCTGCGGCTGCGTCGGGCCGGTCTGGCCCTGGCCGGGCTGCCGTTCACCACCCGGCTGGTGGCCGGCGCCGTGGTCGGCCGGCCCACCGACCTGGTCGACCGGGTGCGGGCCGGACGACGCCCGGTGGGCACCGGTCGCGGGTAGGCCGATCGGCCTGCCCGACCTGGCAGGCCCCCTTGTCGCCGCCCCGAGCCCATCCGTGGTTTCGCCCGGGGTGATCCTGCTACCGCGCCGGGTAAGCCGCGGCCCGGGCCCGCGCTCGGACGGAGACGTGGTCGCCGGTGCGGCATCTGCTCACCGACCGGCGGTGCGCCGAGCTGGACCTGCTGCTGGTCCCGGACGCCTACCGCGGCCGGACGCCGCTGGCCTGGCTGGGTGTGGGCCCGACGTCGTCGAGCCCGGCCGCGGTGAGGGCAGAAGGTCGCCGAGGCCCCGGCCGTGCTGGCCGCGGTGCAGTTCGCCGGCGGGCCCGGCACCGAGCTGCTGCTGCAGGCGGTGGGCATGCTGGCCGGGCTGTACGCCACCGGCGCCCGCAAAAGGTCCCGGCCGGCGCTCCGGTCGGGTTCGTGCCGACGACGTGGGCCGGCTATCTCGCGGCCGCGGAGCGTACCGCCGGTACTGGGAGCTGGCCGTGCTGGTCGGTCTGCGCGACGGTCTGCGCTCCGGCGACGTGTTCGTTCCCGGCTCGCGCCGGTACGCCGATCCGCGTCGTTCCTGCTCACGCCGGAGGCGTGGGCGCTGCAGAAGGTGGAGTTCTGCCACCTGGTCGGCGAGCGCGGCGAGGCCGCGGACGCGCTCGCGCAGGCCGACGACGAGCTGCACACCGCCCTTGGCCGACCTCAAGACCCAGCCGGCCAAGGGCAACCCGGGCGAGATCCGGCTGACCGACGACGGGGAGCTGATCATCCCGCCGCTCACTGCCGAGGACGTGCCCGCCGAGGCCGACGCGCTGCGCGCCGAGCTGGCCGGGATCTAGCCGAGGCCACCTCGGCACGCCACTGACCACAGCTGGTGAACCTGCCCCGAATCCCGGATGAACGCCGAGCCACCGCATGCATCTGCCGTTATACCTTCGCACCCGATATATTGATGGCGTGGAAACACCGGTACGCGAACCCACGTTCCTGATCCTCACGGCGTTGGCCGCGGAGCCGCTTCATGGCTACGGACTGATCACCGAGGTAGCCCGGCTTTCCGACGGCCGCGTGTCGCTGCGCCCCGGCACGCTCTACGGCGCCCTCGACCGGCTGCTCGACGCAGGTCTGGTCACCGTCGAGCGGGAGGAAGTGGTGGATAGCCGGCTGCGCCGCTACTACCGGCTGACCGAACACGGCGGTGACCTGCTCGCCAACGAGACCGAGCGGATGCGCCGCAATGTCGAGGCCGCAACCGTGCGGTTGAACACACGTGCCCGTCGAGGCACGCCCCGACTCAGTGGAGGGATCGCATGAGCGACCTGGAACGCCGCTATCTGCGATTGGTCCGGATCTTCTATCCGGCCGGCTACCGCAACGCGCGCGGCACCGAGATCGTGGGTACGTACCTCGCTCTGTCCTCGCCGGACCGCGGGTGGCCTTCGGTCGCCGACGTGACCGACGTAGCCGGCGGCGGGCTACGCCAGCGCCTACGCGCGATCGGCGCCACCGGAATCGGCCCCGGAGTGCGGCTGGCCGCGACGCTGGCGTTGTTGACCGCCACGGCTCTCGCCGGCGGCTGGGCCATGCTGGAGCTCAATCCAGGGACGACGGCGTGGTTCGGCTTCGAGCAGCACGGCACGTCCGTCTCGCTCGGTCTCGGCGTGTGGGCGGCATGGCTGCTCGCCGCGGTGGTGCACGTGGTGGCACCCGGCCGGTGGACCCGCCTGGCGATCGGTCTCGCCCTTGTCCTCACCGTCGCCGTCGTACCGCTTGCCGCCGTCGCCGACCGGTCCCGGCCTCCGCTGTTCGTACTACTCGCCCAGGTCTGCCTCGGATTCGTGGCGCTCGGCGTTCCCGGCCAGCCGCCCGTGTGGCTACGACTGCTGCCCGTCGCCGGCGCCGCCGCGGCTCTACCCGTAGCGGCGACTTTTGCCCGTAACGGTGGCGACGTGCTCCTTGGGTACTACGGCTGGCCCGCCGGGCAGGTCCTGCCCGGCGCCGGGATGGCACTTTTCGTGGTGACGTTGCTCGTCGGCGTAGGGCTGGCGGCGCGCAACGACCTTCGTGGTGCTTGGGCACTGCTGGTGCTGCTCTGCCCGATCGGCATGCTGTGGCTGCATCCGCTGGCCGAAGAACTCGCCGTCAGCATGTACGGCGGCGGACCGAATGCGGACTGGACGACACTGGCCACGGCGGCGATCATCGCGGCGGTTGCGGCGGCGATCGTCATGTCGGCTGCGCTGATGGTCCAACGACGGCTCGCCTTCACCCACGCCGCCGTCGAGCGTTGTACGGCGTGTGGCTCCCTCACCAGCGACAGCGCGAAGCGATAGCAGCCCGTCTAGCACCAAGCCACTGGTCGACTGTCGTCAGCGCACTGCCTGAACGCCTGTGACACAGAATCCCGTATCCCTGCGAGGGACAGGCACCCCGCTGGCCATTGGCCCACCCAAGACCTACGCCCAGTTACGGCACAGAGCCGGCCGACGCCCGGATCGCGGCCAGATGGCGCACTCGATCATGCCCAGGCAAAGGCGTCGCCTGATGGTCGCGAACGCGACGAGCCATACCGACGCAATCGCCATGACAGCGTCCGGTTCCCTACTGCGCCCCCACCGGGTGGGGACTGTCGTTGCCCGCCGTGTCGACCTGTCTGGGCGGGTCTGAAGGGGCGCCGGGAGAGATCGGAACATCCCGGCGGGAGCGGCCTTGCCACGCTCAGGCCCTCGCTGAGCCCTACGCCTTGATTCCGCGCCTGAGCGTGGCCTGGGTGGCAGCACCCCGCTCGGCACCGCCGTCGGAGATGAGCCGTCGGCTGACGTTCCTGTTCGCGTTGGCAGCGGGAGTGGCCATCGGCAACCTGTACTGGGCGCAGCCGCTCCTCGGCTTCATTGCAGGCGATCTACGCGCTGCGACCGCGACGGCGGGTTGGCTCGTCACCGCGACGCAGGTCGGGTACGCCGTCGGTGTGCTGCTGCTCGTGCCGCTCGGCGACGTCCTGGACCGCAGCCGGTTCGTCCCGGTGATGCTGCTGGCCTCGGCCGCCGCACTGCTGCTGTGCGCGCTGGCGCCGTCGATCGGCGTACTCCTGCTCGCGGTGGGCGTGCTCGGCGTGACGACGATTTCCGGGCAGGTCCTCACACCGCTCGCCGGGGACCTGGCCGGCGACGCCCACCGCGGTCGGATCGTCGGCGCCGTCGGGTCCGGGACCCTCACCGGTATCGTGGCCTCCCGCACGATCAGCGGGTTCGTCGCCGGCGCCGCCGGGTGGCGTACGGTCTTCGCCCTCGCCGCGGTCGTCGCCGTCCTGCTCGCGGTCCTGCTCTACCGCGCGATCCCACCGTTGGCACCGCGGACGCGCATCCCGTACCCGCAACTCATCGCCTCGGTCGGCGCGGTGGTCATGCGTGAGCGGGCGGCCCGATGGACGCTGGTCCTGGCCGCCACCGGGTTCGCCGCGTTCTCGCTGTTCTGGACGGCGCTGACGTTCCTGCTCAGCGGCCCACCGTTCCGGTACCCGGTAGCGGTGATCGGAATGTTCGGGCTGGCTGGCCTCGCTGGTGTCCTTTCCGGCCTGCACGGCGGTCGTCTGCACGACCGAGGTTGGTCGCTTCCGGCCACCGGCGCGGCCTGGGTACTGGCCCTTGGTGCCTTCGTCGTCGCGGGGTTCGCCGGCCGGTCCGTCGTCCTTGTCATCATCGCGATCATCATGATCGACGTCGCGCTCCAGATGCAGGCACTCCTCAACCGGGCGCGGCTGTTCGCCCTCTCCCACGACGCCCGCAGCCGGCTCAACACCGCGCTGGCCACCAGCAACTTCATCGGCGCTGCCATCGGCTCCGCCGCCGCGACCACGCTCTGGTCCACGGGCGGCTGGACAGCGGTCACGATCACGGGAACGGCACTCTGCTGCTTCGCGCTCACCGTGTGGGCGCTGGGACGTCGGGGCCCACACGTGATCGCTTCGCCGTGACGGACGGCGCTGGAACGGACCGCAGTGAAAGCTCGCTCAACCGCGCGACATTCGCACATAGTGCTCGTAGTGCTCCGGAGTCGAACACGCCATGACGCTCGTGAGAGGTCCGCTGCGCCGGCGACATCGCCCTGCGGGAACCTCGCGCCTGCTCACGTCGTCTCCAAGCGGAGATCACGGCCCGCCACCGGATCGCCCCGGGACGGCCGGCAGGCGCGACGGGGCCACCGGAGGATGATCGGCTGAACCGCAACCCCTCGGAGGACACCATGGCGATCACGCGTCGACGTCGGACACTGACCACCCTCCTGGCCGTCGGACTCGTCGCCGGATGTGACGGCGGGTCACCGGAAACCGCAGACCTGGCCACCTCCCCACCCCAGGCGGGAAGCCTGGCCGTGGAGACCGTCGTGGCCGGGCTGGAGCACCCGTGGGACATCGGCTTCCTGCCGGACGGACGCATGCTGCTCACCGAGCGGCCGGCCCGGTTCCGGCTCGTCGACGCCGGCACGGCGAGCGAGGTGCGTGCCGACCTCACCGATGTGCTCGTCGGCGGCGAGGGCGGACTGATGGGCCTGGTGATCCATCCGGACTTCGCCCGGACTCGCGAGTTCACCACCTGCCAGACCCGCCAGGAGAACGGCCAGCCGGTGGACGTGCGCCTGGTCACCTGGCGGCTGTCGCCGGACGCGGCGAGCGCCACCCGGGTGCGTGACCTGCTGACCGGGCTGCCGATCAGCACGGGCCGGCATTCGGGCTGCCGTCCGACGATCGCCGCGGACGGCGCGCTGCTGGTCGGCACCGGCGACGTGGCGCAGCCGTCGCACCCGCAGGACCGGCGCAGCCTGGGCGGGAAGGTGCTGCGCGTCGACCTGCGCACCGGCGAGGGCCTGCCGGACAACCCGTTCGCGTCGTCGTCCGACGCCAACGAGCGGCGCGTCTACAGCTACGGTCACCGCAACGTCCAGGGCGTGGCCGTTCGGCCCGGCTCGGGCCAGGTGTTCACCGCCGAGCATGGGCCCACCGGGTTCGACGAGATGAACCGCATCCGCCCCGGCGGCAACTACGGCTGGGACCCGTCGCGCGGCGGCACGGTCCAGACGTACGACGAGAGCGTGCCGATGACCGACCGCGACCGTTTCCCCGACGCGGTTTTGCCACTGTGGACCTCCGGTGAAACCTCGACAGAGGCGCCGTCCGGGGCCGCGTTCCTCGACGGCGCGCAGTGGGGGCCGCTCAACGGCCGGTTGGCCGTCGTCGCGTTGCGCGGTCAGAAGACCCTGCTGTTCCAGCTCGACGAGGCCGGCGACCGGGTGGTGGACCTGGCGCTGCCGACGGAGCTCAACGACGCCTACGGCCGGCTGCGCGGCGTGCGCGGCGGCCCGGGCGGCGCCCTCTACATCACCACCTCGAACGGCACCGACGACCGCCTGCTCCGCGTCACCCCCCGGACCTGACGCTGCGGCGATCCGGTCTCCGCCCGCAGGGATGGCGACCAGGGGCGGTGCTGCTTCCCCCGCCTGCCGGCCGCCACGTCGCCCGTGCCCGCCGGTCAGTGGATGCCGGCCATCAGCCGGGACACGTGGCGGCTGAACATGACCGCGCCGACGCCCAACGCCACCGATGCCAGCCCGAAGGTGAGGAAGTACGTCGGCGCCGGCCAGGTCGCGGCGAGCCGGGCGACCTGGCCGCCGACGGCGTCACCGACGGCGGTGGCAAGGAACCACAGGCCCATCATCTGGCTGGCGTACTTGACCGGCGCGAGTTTCGTGGTGGCGGACAGGCCCACCGGGCTCAGCGACAGCTCGCCGGCGACCTGGATGGTGAAGACGGCGATCAGCCACCACGGGGAGACCCGGCCCCCACCGACGGCGGCCTGCGCGGCGGCGGCCATCAGGACGAACGACAGACCGTTGAGAACCAGTCCGACGGCGAACTTCACCGGGGTGGACACCCGGTGCCCCAGGCGCAGCCACAGCCAGGCGAACAGCGGCGCCCCGACGATGATCAGGACGGGGTTGACCGACTGGAGCCAGGCCGCGGGAAAGGTGAAACCGAGCACGTCGCGGTCGGTGTTGTCGGCGGCGAACAGGTTCAGCACCGAGCCGGCCTGGTCGTAGATGAGCCAGAACGAGGCGGCGAAGACGAACAACCACAGGTACGCCTTCATCCGACGCCGTTCGGTGCCGCTGATCTCCGGGTCGGTGAGGATCCGCACGAAGTAGCCGACGGTGATCACGACGGTGGCGACGGTGAGCAGGCTGACAACGGTGTTGACGGTGAACAACCCGGCCACCGCGAGCGCGGCGAGCACCAGCAGCAGCGCGAGCACGCCGACACCGGCGCGGGTCAGGGCTCGGCGACGGTCCGCGCCGAGCAGCGGGTCGGCGGGGCGCGTGCCGGCGTCGCCGAGGTTGCGCCGGCCGAGGACGTACTGGGCCACGCCGAAGGTCATGCCGACCGCGGCGGCGCCGAACCCCAGATGCCAGTTGATGTTCTCGCCGAGCAGCCCGCAGACCAGCGGGGCGAGGAATCCACCCAGGTTGATGCCCATGTAGAAGAGGGAGAACCCGGCGTCGCGGCGCGGTGAGTCCCGCTCGTACAGCTCGCCGACCATGGTGGAGATGTTGGGTTTGAGCAGCCCGGTGCCGAGCACGATCAGGGTCATGCCGGCGAAGACGCTCCAGCCGGCAGGAACGGCCATCACATAGTGCCCCGCGGCGATGACCACACCGCCCCACAGCACGCTGCGCCGCGCGCCGATCAGCCGGTCGGCGACCCATCCGCCGGGCAGCGCCATCAGGTACACCATCGCGTTGTAGGTGCCGTAGACGGCGTTGGCGGTGGACTCGCGCAGCCCGAGCCCGTCGTCGGCGACGGCCGCGGTGAGGTACAGCACGAGGATCGCCCGCATACCGTAGAAGCTGAACCGTTCCCACATCTCGGTGAGGAACAGCGTCGACAACGCCCGCGGGTGACCGAAGAACGTCTTTCCGCCGGTGGGCCGGGCGCCGACCGGTGTGTCACTGGGCATCGTCACCTCCGCACGCGCGCGGGCGTTAACATGCCCGGTGAGCGCCGAAACACGCATCCGATCCGACCCGGCCGGGGACGCCCCGCCGGGTTCGGGTCATGGCCGGCTACCCTTGCGGGGGCGCCCGGGCCGGATCACCTGCTCGGGCGGGAATGCCCCGGCGGCGACGGGCCGTTACACCGAGAAGACCAGCACCGAACGAGGGGAAGTCGATCATGGGCGAGCGTATGCTGCGCGGAAGCCGTCTGGGCGCGGTCAGCTACGAATCCGACCGCAACACGGAGCTCGCGCCGCGTCAGACCCGCGAGTACCTGTGCGCCAAGGGCCACCAGTTCGAGGTGCCGTTCGCCGTCGACGCCGAGGTCCCCACGACCTGGGAGTGCAAGTTCGACGGCAGTGTCGCCCGCCTCGTCGACGGCACCGAGCCGGAGCAGAAGAAGGCCAAGCCGCCGCGCACCCACTGGGACATGCTGCTGGAGCGTCGCTCGATCGCCGAACTGGAGGACATCCTCGCCGAACGGCTGCAGGAGGTCCGCACCCGCCGCGGCCGGGCCTGACCCTCGACACAGCACTCACACGGCGCGGCCCCCGGGACACCTCCCGGGGGCCGCGCCGTGTTCAGCTCTGCCGCGGCTCCACGATCTCACCTTCCACGACCTCACCATCGAGCGCCCGACCACCGTCGACCACCGGCCCGGTCGGCGGTTGCGGGTCAGCCCGACGCACCCGCACCGTCCGCGGCCCGAACAGGTCACCGGCGACGGTCGAGGACACCCGCCGCTCGGCGGCACGCCGCACCCCGGCCCGGGTCAGTCCACGCACCGGCGGCACCAGCAGCACCGCTCCCACCACGCCACTGACCAGGCCAGGGGTGGCCAACAGCAGCGCCCCCGCCAGGCCCACCAGAC
>NZ_SMJY01000095.1:0-22406 GCF_004348355.1 Micromonospora sp. KC721
CCCCGCCCACCTCACTCTCGCGACCTTCGCCGGGCGGCTATGGGTCTGGTTCTCCGTCTGCGGGGCATATTGCGGTGTCGTGGAGCACGAATGCCGCGATATGCCGCAGACGAGACGGGACCGGCATGGCGCGACGGTGGCGCGTCCGTGGCCACAGAGCAGGGGACGTCGGGGCAGGTCCGCATGGTGGTCCCCGACGGTGGCGCAGCCGGGGGTCCGGGTTGGCACCCGGACCCTGGCAGTGGAGGATACGGGAGTGCCAGCGGAGGCGACGCCCGCAGCGGACGGGGGGCGGGACGAGCACGTCCGGCGCATCCGCCTGCCCGCCGACCGGCGTACGCCCGCCGCCGCCCGCGCACTGGTCCGATCCGTGCTCACCGAGGCCAACCTCGACGACCTGCTCAACGAGGCGCTGCTGCTGACCACCGAACTCTCCACCAACGCGGTGGAACACGCCCGCACCGAACTGGACATCGAGGTCGTGGCCGACCCGGTCGGGCTCACCGTCACCGTCACCGACTTCGCCGCCGGCCCGGTCGACGACATGGTGGTGGGCGTCCGCAACGACAGCGACGAGATCGGCGAGATCTCCGAGCGGGGGCGCGGGCTGCTGCTCGTCGACCACTTCGCCAGCCGCTGGGGTACCACGTACCTGCCGACCGGGAAGGGCGTCTGGTTCCGGCTGGACCGCTCCCGCGCCACCATGGCTGGTACGACAGCAGGGGAGCAGGTGCCCGCGGGAGCCGCAGCGGGCACCGGCACGGCGAGTTCCGCACCGAGCGCCGCCGCCATGAGCGAGCTGACCCAGACCAGTCCCGACCCGTACGCCGAGGATTCGCTGCCCGACTTCGCCGCCGACCTGCTGACCCGGGTCGCCGAGATGGTGGGCGCGGCCGGGGGCGCGGTCCGGCTGGACCGGGGCGACGGGCAGGGCAGCCAGGTGCTCGCCCGGTACGGCCGACAGCCCCGATCCGGCAACCAGCTGCTGCAGGTGCCGTTGGCGGTGCACCGCCCGTACGCCGGGGAACTGGAGCTGGACGCGGCACCCTCGGCGTACGCCCGACCGCTGGCGGTGCTCGCCGCCGAGCGGATCTCGCTGCACCTGGAGAACGACCGGCTCCGCCGGGCCGACATCCGCCGGCAGGCCTGGCTGACCTTCCTCGCCGAGGCGAGCGAGCTGCTCGCCCAGTCGCTGGACGTCGAGCTGACCATGGCACTCATCCCGCAGCTGGTGGTGCCCCGGCTGGGCCAGTGGTGTGCGGTGCACACCACCGACGAGTGGGGCCGGCTGCGGCTGGCCGCCTCCAGCCACGCCGACGAGGCGATCCTGCCCCAACTGCACAAGGTGCTCCAGGAGATCGGTCCGGACTCGATCCAGGCCCGGCTGCGGGAGGCGTCCCGCAGCGCCACCCAGGTGCCGCTGGGTCCGCCGATGGAGGGTTTCGCCGTCCCGCTGATCGCCCGCGGTCAGCGGCTCGGCACCTTGGCGGTGGGCCGGCACCTGCGGCACCGGCACGACCCGGACGAGGTCGCCGTACTGGAGGACGTGGCGCGGCGGGCCGCCCTGGCGATCGAGAACGCCCGGATCCACGCGGAGCGACGCCGGGTGGCCCAGACCCTCCAGCATTCGCTGCTGCCGCCCGGGCTGCCCGTGGTGGAGGGGATCGGCTTCGCCGCCGAGTACGTCCCGACCGGCGACGACGCCGAGGTGGGCGGCGACTTCTACGACGTGGTGCCGCTGCCGGACGGCCGCTGGCTGGTGGTCATCGGGGACGTCTCCGGCAAGGGCATCCAGGCGGCGGCGGTGACCGGGCTGGTCCGGGACGTGATCCGGGTGCTGATCGGCGACGGCAAGCCGCTGCCCGAGGTGCTGTCCCGGCTCAACGAGACGCTGGTCGAGCGGGGCGGCGGCCGGTACTGCACGCTCGCCCTCGCGGCCGTCGGCCCGGGCGAACGCGGGCAGCTCGACGTGTCGCTGCACCTGGCCGGCCACGACCGTCCGGTGCTGCTGCGCGGCGGTGGCGGGGCGTCGTTCGTCGGTATCGGTGGCACCGCGCTGGGCCTGCTCGACACGATCACCTCACCCACCGCGGAGATCCCGCTCGCCCCCGGCGACGCGCTGGTCTTCTATACCGACGGGGTGACCGAACGCCGGCGCGGCCGGGAACTGTTCGGCGTGGACCGGCTGCGGGACGCCGCCGCTCCGCTGGCCGGGTACTCGGCGGACGTGATCGCCGCCCGGCTGCGGGCCACCGCGATCAACTTCTCGGTGGAGACGCCGCGCGACGACATCGCCCTCCTGGTGCTGCGCAACGACGCGCTCTGAGGCTGCCGGCCGCCGCGCTCGGCGCGGTACGGTGCACCGATGTCGAGCACAGTGGATGTCCACGGGGCACGTCCTCCCCGGGTGGACGTCATCCTCATCGCCCATCTGCTGCTGGCCGGCGCTTTCGTGGTGGTGGTCGCGGCCTACCTCGGCCGGATGGTCAGCGCGGGCGTCGGGCCGGCCGAGATGGTCACCGGGCAGTACGACCCGAAGGACATGGTGCCCTTCGGAACGAGCGGCGCGAACCCGTTCTTCTGGCTGTACGCGGCCGTCTCCCTGCTGTACCTGTTCGGCTTCATACTCGGGCCCGCGGTCGCCCTCTACACCGGCGCGGTGCTGGCCCGCGAACGGCAGCGGTACCCGGTGCGCGCCCGCCGTCTGCTACTCGCCGCCACGGTCGGCACGCTGGTGCTGACGGTGCTGCGGTTCACCCCCGCCCTCGGCTCCATGCAGCGGTGGTGGCTGGACTGATCCACCCGAGCGGTCAAAGGCCGCCCGGCAACCGCCCCGGGGCGAGCCGTCGGTGCGGGTCGAGGTGGTCCTTCGCGGCCCGGAGCCGGGGGATCGCCGTCTCGCCCCACACGTCGACCGCCCGCCGGATCCCCGGTGGCGCGGCGACCACCACGCACCGTCCCCGGCGGGCGAGCAGCACCCCACGGACGGCGGCGAGGGCCGCACCGACCCGCTCCTCGGGCATCGTGGCGGGCAGGGCGGCGTGCACCACGCCGAGCCCGGCGGAGCCGCGTACCGGGACGGGGCCGCCGGCCGCGTCGCGCAACGCGTAGACGGCGGCGTGCAGGTCAGTGGTCGGCACCTCGACCCGTAGCGCGGTGTCGCCCGGCCCGAACGGGTAGCGCCGCCACCACCACGGGGCGGCGTTGTCCACCGTTGCCTCCCCCTCGAAGAGCGCCACCAGTCGGTCGGCCCGTTCGGCCACGTCGGCCGGACCGCCCTCCAGCAGCACGGCCAGGGTGCCCGCCCCGCGTCGTACCGGGCCCACCCGCCGCCCCGCCATGGAGGGATGGTTGGCGCGGGCCGCCGCACGCGCCGACTCCTCGCGGTGCGGCGAGACCCCGGTCGTCGGCAGGTCCAGTTCGACCGCCGCCGGGTCGAGCCGGGCGGCGAGCAGCGTACGGATCAGGTCGGGCAGCTCCAGCGGGGTCCACACCGGACGGCACACCCAGATCCGGCTGGCCGGCACGGCCTGCACCCGCACGGTGGCCGACACGAGCACCCCGAGCCCGCCCTGGGAACCGCAGAGTAGCCGGCCGACGTCCAGCCCGACCGGAGCGGCCCCGGCGGACAGCCGGGCCGGACCCACCCCGGCACCGACCAGCTCACCGTCGGCGGCCAGCCAGCGCAGGCCGACGAGCTGCTCGCACGCGGTGCCGTGCCGGTGCCGCAGCGGGCCGGCCTCGTTGGCGGCGAGCACCCCGCCGAGGGTGGCCCCGGGCGAGGGCGGATCGAGCGGTAGCCGCCGGCCGGTGCGTTCGAGGGTGGCCTGGACGGCACGCAACGGCGTACCGGCGCCGATATCGGCCACCGGTGAACCCGCCGGATGGTGGTCGATACCGGCGAGCCGGCCGGTGTCGAGCAGGATGTCGACCCGCCCGGGCGACATCCCCCAGTCGATTTTGGTGCCCGCGCCGCGCGGCACCACGGTCAGGTCGTGCCGGGCGGCCAGCCGTAGCACCTCGGCCGCCGCCTCCGCGCCGCCAGGGACGGCCACCCACCGGGCGACCCGCCCGGCCACCTCGTCGGCGGCGCCCGCGCGACGGGCGAAGGACGGGCCGCATATCGCCGCCAACCGCCGGGTGATCTCCGTCGCGCCGGTCGAGTCCGCTGCTGCCGCCATGCCGGTCATCGTACACATGTTCGAAAGACCGGGCGGCGGGTCGCCCCGGCGGGTGCGCCACGGACGGCGGACGGCCGGTAACGTGACGCCGTGACCACCGACACCCCGCCCCAGGCGCGGCGGGTGCCCGCCGAACGCACCCACCACGGCGACACCGTCATCGACGAGTACGCCTGGCTGACCGCCAAGGACGATCCGGCGACGATCGCCCACCTGACCGCGGAGAACGCGTACACCGAGGTCCGCACGGCGCACCTGGCCGAGCTGCGCGCGGAACTGTTCGAGGAGACCCGCCGGCGCACCCAGGAGACCGACCTGACGGTGCCCACCCGCAAGGGCCGGTACTGGTACTACACCCGCACCGTCGAGGGCCAGCAGTACGGCGTGCACTGCCGCCGGGCGGTCCGCGACGGCGAGACCGCCCCCCCGGTCAGCGCGGACGGCGCCGCACTGGACGGCGAGGAGGTGCTGCTCGACGGCAACGCGCTCGCCGAGGGGCACGACTTCTTCGCCCTCGGCGCGTTCGACGTCAGCCCCGACGGGCGCTGGCTGGCGTACTCGACGGACTTCACCGGCGACGAACGGTTCACCCTGCGGATCAAGGATCTGCGCACCGGCGAACTGCTCGCCGACGAGGTGCCGGGCACGTTCTACGGCACCGCCTGGTCGACCGACGCCTCGGTGCTCTTCTACGTCACCGTGGACGACGCGTGGCGACCCCACCGGGTCTGGCGGCACGTCGTCGGCACCCCGTCGAGCGAGGACGTGGTGGTCCACTCCGAGGACGACGAGCGGTTCTGGGTGGGTGTCGAGCTGACCCGCTCGGAGCGGTTCGTGGTGATCGACATCCACAGCAAGGTCACCAGCGAGGTGCGGGTGATCCCGGCCGGAAACCCGACCGGCGAACCGGCGGTCGTCGCGCCCCGCCGACAGGGCGTCGAGTACGCCGTCGAACACCACGGCCACCGCTTCCTGATCCTGCACAACGACGGCGCGGAGGACTTCGCCCTGGCCTGGACCTCGGCCGACGCCCCGGGCGACTGGGTGCCGCTGATCGAACACTCCCCCGGCACCCGACTGGAGGCGGTCGACGCCTTCGAGAACCACCTCGTCGTCTCGCTACGCACCAACGGTCTCACCGCGCTGCGGGTCGTCCCGATCGGTGGCGGCGACGAGTGGGACATCGACTTCCCGGAACCGATCTACAGCGTCGGCCTGGACGCCAACCCGGAGTACCGCACCCGGGAGATCCGGTTGCGGTACACCTCGCTGGTCACCCCCGACTCGGTGTACGACTACGACCTGGTCACCCGGCAGATGGTGCTGCGCCGGCGCAAGCCGGTGAAGCCCGGGCCGGACGGGCGGGCCTACGACCCGGCCGACTACGAACAGCACCGGGACTGGGCGCTCGCCGACGACGGTACCCGGGTGCCGATCTCGCTGGTCTGCCGCACGGACACGCCCCGCGACGGCTCCGCGCCGTGCGTGATCTACGGGTACGGCTCGTACGAGGCGAGCATGGACCCGTGGTTCTCCATCGCCCGGCTCAGCCTGCTCGACCGGGGCGTCGTCTTCGCGGTCGCGCACATCCGGGGCGGCGGCGAGCTGGGCCGGCGCTGGTACGACGAGGGCAAGCTGCTGGCCAAGAAGAACACCTTCACCGACTTCGTGGCCTGCGCCCGACACCTGGTCAAGGCGGGTTGGACGGCCAGCGACCGGCTCGTTGCCCGGGGCGCGTCGGCCGGCGGGCTGCTGATGGGCGCGGTGGCCAACCTCGCCCCGGACGCGTTCGCCGGGATCGTGGCGCAGGTGCCGTTCGTGGACCCGCTCACCTCGATCCTCGACCCGTCGCTGCCGCTGACCGTCACCGAGTGGGAGGAGTGGGGCAACCCGCTCGACGACCCGGAGGTGTACGCCTACATGAAGTCGTACGCCCCGTACGAGAACGTCGCCCCGGTGGACTACCCGGCGATCCTGGCGGTGACCAGCCTCAACGACACGCGGGTGCTCTACCACGAGCCGGCGAAGTGGATCGCCCGGCTGCGGGCGGTCGCCCCGCAGGGCGACTACCTGCTCAAGACCGAGATGGGCGCCGGCCACGGCGGCCCGAGCGGCCGGTACGACGCCTGGCGCGAGGAGGCCTTCATCAACGCCTGGATCCTCGACCGGCTGGGCCGCGCCTGACCGTGCCACCGGCCGGCTGGGGGGTGCTCACCCCTCAGCCGGCCCGCAACTCCTCCACGGCGGTACTGGCGCGCAGGAAGATCAGACCGACCGCGACCGTGAGCAGCACCGGTATGTCCGGCGTGACGGTTACCCCGTCCATGGTCGGCGCGGGAAAGAGACCCCGGCCGAGCAGCGAGCCGACGGCGAGCGCGAGCCCGACCGCCGGCACCGCCGGGGCCAGCGCCTGCCAGGCGATCGACCGGCCGATGATGCCGCGTGGCACCCCGGCGGCGACCAGCCCCCCGCCGAGCGACCGGATCAGCTCGTTGTGGGCGTGGAACCAGGGACGTCAAGCGACCCAGGATGGGTCGCGGCCGGCGCGGGCGAGCAGCCGGTCCAGTTCGGTACAGCCGGGGGCAACGGCCACCTCCGGGCCGAACGCGCCCATCTGCCGAGCCATCGGGCCCATCTCGTCGATGAACCGGTGCCCGGCCGCGACGACCTCGGGTGCCGGCTCGTAGGGCCGGCCAGTGGCCCGCGCCAGATCCCAGCCGTGCACCACCAGGTCGATCAGCCCCATCAGGCCGACCGTCGCCTGGGGTAGCCCCATCCCCGGCGAGACGCCCTCCTCGGCTGTCGGGTCGGCCCACGCCTCGACCAGGCGCCCGGCCTCCGTGGCGAACCCGTCCCGCCACCCCGGTGTCAGGTGGTCGGGCTTCGCCGACCAGTCCACCGCCTGGCGCGCGGCGAGCGCCTGGAAGTTGACCACCACGTCGTACAGGTGGTTCGTCAGGTCGCGTACCCGGTAGTCGGGGCAGGGGGTGGGCAGGTCGAGTTGGTCGTCGGTGATCGCGCGGACCACCGAGACGGTCCGCGGCGCGGCCACCGCCAGCAGGTCACTAGTCTTTGTCGCCATGGTGCCAGGGTAAGAAGGTGGTCTTGAACAAATGCGACAGCCGCGCGACGACCACCGGGGCATCCGCGACCTGGCTGCGAGCACACTGACGCCGGCACCGCCGAATGAGGATGCGACGAGTGATGCACCGCGGTCATTGCACAGCGTGACGACAAAGGCGCTGCCGCAACGATGCTCTGGTTGGTCAGCGGCGGCGGACGGCCACCACGGCGACGTCGTCGTGGATCTCCTGCGGCGCCAGTTCGACCAGCAGCCGCTCGCAGAACCGGTCCAGGTCGTCGTCCACCCGGGTGGCGCAGGCGGCGAGCGCCGCCAGACCCTCGTCGATGGTGGCGTCCCGCCGCTCGATCAATCCGTCGGTGTAGAGAACCAGGGTCGCTCCGGGCGGCAGCACGAACTCCAGGTCGCTGGGGCGCTCGGCACGGACCCCGAGCAACGGCGCGGACTGCTGGACGAAGTCCACCCGGCCGTCGTCGTTGATCAATGCCGGGAGGTGCCCGGCGCTGGCCATCCGGACCCGTCCGGTGGGCGGGTGCAGCAGCAGGACGCACAGGGTGGCCAGTTCGTTGCGCAGCAGAGTACGCATCAGCTCGTTGAGCCGGTCCAGGATCACCCCGGGCTGGTGCCCCTCCACCGCGTACGCCCGCATGGCGTGCCGCAGCTCGGCCATCACGGTCGCCGCGTGCAGCGAGTGGCCCGCCACGTCCCCGATCGCCACCAGCAGGTGACCGTCGAGCATCACCAGCTCGTAGAAGTCCCCACCCACCTCGGTGCGGGCACTGGCCGGCTCGTAGCGCACCGCCACGTCGAGGCCGGTGACCTCGGGCAGCCTCCGGGGCAACAGGCTGCGCTGAAGGGTGACCGCGATCCGGTGTTCCTCGTCGTAGGAGCGCTGCGCCTCCACCGCGGAGGCCACCGCCTGGGCGAGCTGCACCAGCACCGGCGTCCGGGCGGTCTGGGTGGCCGTGGGCACCACCACGTAGAGCGGCGCGCGGTCGTCGCGCAACCGCGCCGCCGCCACGGTCACCGTGTCCCCGACCGGCCACGACACCAGAGCCCAGTTGACCGGATCGTCGATCCGTACGGTGGCGCCCTTCGGGATCACGGTGTCGTCGACCGTCCAGGGCACGATCGCCGCCGGTGCGCCCGGTCCGGCGGCCACCCCGGCCAGGCACTCCCCGTCGAAGGTCTCGGCGATCACCGCCGCCGGGCTCTTGAAGATCGCAGCCGCGCCGGTGACGGCCTCCTCCAGCAGGCGGGCGAAGGTCGAGGCGGCGTGCACGGCGACGGTGGTGTCGGCCAACCCGGTGAGCCGTTCGGCGAGCAGCTCCGCCCGCTGCCTCGCCTGGTAGTAGCGGAGCACCGCGTGCGCGGTGGCCACCAACTCGTCGGGCTCGATCGGCTCGGCCAGGTACGCGTCCGCCCCCCGGGTCAACCCCTGCGCCCGGTCCCCCGCGTCGACCGCGTGCGCCGACACGTGGATCACCGGCAGCGCCGGGTGGTCCGCCTTCATCCGTTCGCAGACGTCGAAGCCGCTCAGGTCGGGCAGCCGGACGTCGAGCACCACCAGGTCGAGCCGTTCGGTCGCGACACGTTCGAGCGCCTCGGTGCCCGTCTCCGCCTCGCGTACGGCGAAACCGGCCCGGGTGAGCCAGCTGACCAGCAGGTACCGTTTGGTCCGGCTGTCGTCGACCACCAGCACCGTCGTCTGATCGCCCGCCACCGTCACTCCTCGCCCACCGGCAGGACGACAGTGAAGGTGCTGCCCCGGCCCGGCTCGCTGGCCAGCTCCAGGGTGCCGCCGAGCAGCGTCACCAACCGCCGCGCGTACGGCAGGCCGAGACCGGTGCCGCCCCGGCGATCGATCCCCGGCACCTGATAGAACTCCTCGAAGATCCGCCCGTGCAGTTCGGGCGGGATCCCGGCGCCGGTGTCAGTGACCGACAGGCACCACCGGTCCCCGTCCCGTTCGGCGCGCATCCGCACCTCGCCCCGCTCGGTGAACTTCAGCGCGTTGTGCAGCAGATTACGCAGCACCTGCGAGAGCAGTACCTCGTCCGACCGGAGCACGGCCGGCGCGGGCGGATCCTCCACCACCAGCTTGACGGCGGGCCGGGTGGTCAGGGCCCGCAGCGTGCCCTGCAGCTGACCGAAGACCGCCCGCAGGTCCACCTGCGTCCATTCCGGCTCGATCCGACCCGACTCCGCCTTGGCCAGGTCGAGCAGGTCGTTGACCAGGGAGAGCAGGTCCGCGGCGGAGGAACGGATGAGCTCGACCTGTTCGGCCTGCGCCGGGCTCAGCGGATCGGAGGCCGGGTCGGTGAGCAGCCGACCGAGACCGATGATCGCCGTCACCGGGGCCCGCAGCTCGTGGCTGACGTTGGCCAGGAACCGACTCTTCGACTCGCTCGCCGCCCGCAGCTGGGCCGACTTCTCGTCCAGTTCCGCGTAGAGCGCCACCACGCCCCGGTTGGTCGCCTCCAGTTCCTCGGAGAGCTGGGTGTAGAGGGCCATCACCCCACGGTTGGTCTCCTCCAGCTCCGCGTTGAGCCGGGCCAGCTCGTCACGCTGGCCACGCACCTCGTCCAGCGCGGCGATCAGCTGCTCGTTCTGGGTGGCCAGCTCGTCGAGGGCGCTGGCCGGCGCGGTGTGCCCGAGTTCGGCGCGCAGTTTGGCCAGCCGCGCCGCGGTCAGCGGTGGAGTGTTGGCGGGAAGGCGTCGGGACATCCTCACGACCGTATCGCCCTCGCTGCTTGACACGCCCAGCGTGTCCAGCAGACGCGCCACCGCGCCGGACTGCGGCTCATACCGCCCCTCCGGCAGCGGGCGCACCGGAGCGAGATCGACCCACAGCGCGCTTCGACCGCCCCGCGCGTCGGCGACGGTGAAGGCGACATCGGCGCCGCCCACGATTCGCAGCAGGTCCCGGGCCACCTCGCTGAGCGCGGTGGCGACCCGGATCTGGTCCTGGTGCTCCAGCCCGACGGCGGCGGCCACCTCCCGCCCCCGCTGCCGCACGATGAAGATGTCCTGCTCGACCCGGAGCGCCATCTGCAGCAGCGGCTCAACTTTCCTCACTCCGGGCTCCTCGCGACCAGGACGCAGGCGTCGTCGCGCCGGACACCGGCGTCCCGCAACAGGGTGGCGGCGACCACCAGCGGCGAATGGTTGATCAGCCCCGGATAGTCCTCGATCCGCCACCGGCCGACCACCCCGTCGCTGTGCATGACCAGCGTCGCCTCGGGTGGGAACGGATAGTCGTACTCCCGGATCACCGGCCGCTGGTGACCGGCGATGCCGGGCAGCGAGACCAGATGCTTGCGGCCACCGTCGGGGCCGAGGACGACGCCGGCGATGTTGCCGACACCCGCGTAGCGCAGCAGGACCGCCGACGGGTCCAGCTCGGCCACCGCCACGGCCGCGCCCCGGGTGTGCGTCATCGACTGGTGCAGGTGCCGCAGGACCACGGCGGGCGACGCGACCGGCGCGGTGCGGAACGCCACCAGGGCGGCCTCCGCCGCGGCGCCGGCGAGGCGGCCGTGCCCGAGCCCGTCGCAGACCAACACCTGCTGCCGCCCCTCGACCACCCGCACCGCGTGCCCGTCACCACTGACCTGCTCACCGGTGATCGGCCGGGTCAGCCCGGCGGCCCACATCGGTGGGGCGGGCACGCCGGCCGACCAGACCTGCACCACCGACACGGTTCCCTTGCCCCGCCACGACCAGGCGTCGTACCAGGTCGCCTGCCGGTCGATGGCGCCGAGCCCGATGCCGAGGGTGCCGGTGGTGGATTGGCCGTCGCGGGCGGAGAAGGTTAGGTCGGCCATACCGGGGCCGGAGTCCACCGCGACCAGTTCGACGCCGGCCTCGCCCTCCGCCCGTACCGGGCGGAGGAGCACCGTGCCCTCCCGGGCGTGCTTGACCAGGTTGCTGGTGAGTTCCGCGGTGACGATGGCGAGTTCGGCGACGCGGTTCGGCGCCAGCCCGACCTGGACGCCGAGCCGCTCGGCGGTCCGCCGGACGGCACTGGCCGCACTGCCGGACTCCACCCGGTACCAGACTCCGGCCGCGGGGACCGCTTCGGCACTCACCGGGACCACTTGGTCACCGTGACCCGCGTGCCCTCTCCGACCGCGGTGTCGACGTCGAACTCGTCCACGAGTCGGCGGGCGCCGCTGAGACCGAGGCCGAGGCCGCCGCCGGTGGTGTAGCCGTCGGTGAGGGCGAGGGTGAGGTCGGGGATGCCCGGGCCGGCGTCGGCGAAGACGATGCGTACGCCCCGACGCCGTCCGTCGTCCACCACCGTCACCTCGGCGGTGCCGCCCCCGCCGTAGACCAGCGTGTTGCGGGCCAGCTCACTGGCTGCGGTGACCAGTTTGGTCTGGTCGACCAGGGAGAGCTTGACGGCAACCGCCACGGTACGCACCAACTGCCGGACCCGAACGACGTCTTCGTCGCTGCCGATCGCCTGCGCCTTGGGGCTCAGGTCGACGCCCGCGGTCATACTGATGTCGCCGCCTGTCCCGGCTCTGGATCGTCCATCTCTTCGTCGGGCCCGAGGTCGTCCTCGTGGCTCGCCGCGATCAGCTCCATGCCGCGTTCCACGTTCAGCGCGGTACGGATGCCGTTGAACGACAGTCCCAGCTCGACCAGGGTGATGGCGACGGCGGGACGCATCCCGACGACCACCGTCTCGGCGTCGAGCACCCGGGAGATCGAGGCGATGGTGGAGAGCATCCGACCGATGAAGGAGTCGACGATGTCCAGCGCGGTGATGTCGATGATGACGCCGCGCGCGCCGGTCTCCACGATCCGCTCGGCAAGGTCCTCCTGGAGGGCGAGCGCGGTCTGGTCGGACATGTCGATCTGGATGGACACCAGCAGGATGTCGCCGATCTTGAGGACCGGCACCCGCTCCATCACGCGTCCCTGCGCGGCTGGCGGCGGGCGGCGTCGAACCCGGTGATCCGTAGCACGTGTCGCAGCGCGTCGGCCAGGCTGGCCTTGGTGGCGATGTCCCCGAACTCGATCCCGAGCGCGACGATGGTCTGCGCGATCTGCGGCCGGATGCCGGAGATGATGCAGTCGGCGCCCATCAGCCGGGCGGCCACCACCGTCTTGAGGATGTGCTGGGCGACCTGGGTGTCCACCGCCGGCACACCGGTGATGTCGATGATGGCGTGCGGGGAGCCGGTGTCGACCAGGGTCTGCAACAGCCGCTCCATCACCACCTGGGCGCGGGCCGAGTCGAGCGTACCGACCAGCGGCACGGCGACCACGCCGTCCCAGATCTTGACCACCGGGGTGGAGAGTTCGAGCAGTTGTTCGGCCTGGTCGGCGATCAACCCCTCACGCGTCTGCACGTAGGTCTCGAAGGTGAACAGGCCCATCCGGTCGACGAGGCCGCTGAAGGTGATGACGTCCCGCAGCTCCACCTCGCCGGAGTCGGCCAGCTCGATCAACACGTCCTTGAGGGCGTAGAGACCCACCGCGGTCTCGGTGGCGGAGAAGCCCTGCCGAGCCCAGCCCCGGGACAGCTCGGCGAGCGCCGCCCGCAGCTCACCGGCGCTCTCCGACTGAATGTCGGCGAGCCCTTCAGCACCGGCGTCGATCATGCTACGGTGCAGATCCTGCACCTGTAGGCGCAGTTCAGCCTGGCTGAGCCGGCCGCGCAGCGACGCGGCGACGATCTCGGCCCAGCGCTGCACGACACGCTCCGCGTGCATCGCCAGCAGGCCGACAAGCCGACCGCTCTCCTCGGTGGTCAGGGCCATGATCCCTCCTTTGGGCTGGACGGGCGGACTCTATCACCGGTGCCGATCGCCTTACTTGCCACGAGGCAAAGAAATGATCAGGTCCACCACAAGCCTCTCCCGTTCTGCGTGGCACCCCGTTCGTGGGATACCGTTCCACCGATAACAGGAGGTCCGAATGTCCTTGACGGTGCACACGGAACAGCGCGGCGACGTCGATGTCGTGTCGGTCGCGGGCGAGCTCGACATGGCGACCGCACCGCAGCTGCAGGACCAGATCACCGACCTGCTCGACAAGGGCCGCAGCCGTCTCGTGTTCGACCTCGCAGACGTGTCGTTCTGCGACTCGACCGGGCTGTCGGTCTTCGTACGCGCCAAGAACAGCTGCGACGAGGCCGGCGGTGTGGTCCGGCTGGCCGCCCCGCAGCGCGGCGTGCTGCGCATCCTGGAGGTCAGCGGCCTGGTCGAGGTGCTGCACACCTACCCGACGGTGGAGCAGGCCGTCGCGGGCGACCCCACACCGGCGTCCTCCTGACCGGTCCGCTCATCACTCGTCCTCGACAAACCGGGGGCGGGCGATCACCAGACCCGCCCCGGTCTGCACCACGAGCGCGCCGAGCAGGAAACCGATCGGGGCGTTCCAGCCTCCGGTCGCCTCGTACAGGATGCCGACCAGCAGCGGGCCGAGCGCGGCGATGACGTATCCGGTGCTCTGCGCGAACGCCGACAGCGCGACGGTGCCCTCGGCCGTGCGGGCCCGCAGGCCGATGGCGGTCAGAATCAGCGGGAAGGCCCCCTGACCGAGGGCGAGCAGCAGCACCCACAGCGGCGCGAGGCCGCGTGGGGCCAGCGCCAGGCCCAGGTACGCGGCGGTGGAGAAGGCGGTCAGCGTGAGCACCAGCGGGCGTAGGGTGCCCAGTCGGCCGGCCAGGGTCGGCATTCCCAGGGCGACCGGCACGCCGAGCGCGGTGACGCCGGCGAGCAGCAGCCCGGCGGTCTCGGCACGGTAGCCGGCGTCCCGGAACAGCTGCGCCAGCCAGCCCATGATGGCGTACCCGCTGAGGGACTGCGCACCGAAGTAGAGGGCCATCGCCCAGCCCAGCCGGGTGCGGCTGGGCTGGACCCGGACCCGGGGCGCGGGTGCCCCGGCGGTGGTCACGGCCCGTCGGGCGGCGCGGTCGCGCAGCGCCAGCGGCACCCACGGCAGTACGGCCAGCGCGGCCAGTCCGGCCCAGACGCCCAGCCCGGCCCGCCAGGAGCCGAAGGCGTGGGCGACCGGAACCGCAGCTGCGGCGGCCACCGTCGTGCCCACGGTCAGGGCCATCGTGTACGCCCCGGTGACCAGCGCGGTGCGGTGCGGGAAGTGCTGTTTGACCAGCATCGGCAGCAGGATGTTCGCCACCGCGATGCCGGCCAGCGCGAGTGCGCTGGTGAGCACGAAGACGGCCGCCGAGTCAGTGGCCACCCGGAGCAGTTGCCCGGCGGTGAGGGCGAGCATCGCCAGCACCAGCACCCGGGTTGCCGGCCAGCGGCGGACCAACCAGGGGGTGAGCGCACCGAGGCCGGCGAAGGCGATGGTGGGCAGCGTGGTGACGATGCCGGCCATGGTGCCGGAGAGCGCCAGGCCGGTGCGTACCTCGTCGAGGAGGGCGCCGAGGCTGGTGACCGCGGCGCGCAGGTTGAGCGCGACCAGCAGCATCGCGACCAGCACCAGTGAGCCGCCGGACGCCGGTCGACGGACGCCGACGGAGGCTGCCGGTCCGGCGGTGGTAGGCCCGGTCGGGCCGGTGGCCGGTCGGGCGGTGCGAACGGCGGTGCCGGTGGGTGGCGGGGTCATGAGCTCGAACCTACAATCATGGGATGAATTCCGGCAGGAGTTGTAACCGGTGACACCCCCGGTGGACGCCAGCGGGGTGCCGCCACGCGGGCACCGGGTACGGCAGACCATCGCGCAGTTGCGGGCCCGCATCCTCGGCGGCGAATGGCCGGTCGGCGGCCGGATCCCCACCGAACCGCAACTGGTCGCCGCGCTGGGCGTCGGGCGCAACACCGTGCGCGAGGCGGTCCGCGCCCTGGTGCACGCCGGGGTGCTGGAGTGCCGGCAGGGCTCCGGCACGTACGTGGTGTCGACCGACGAACTGGCCCCGGTGGTGGCCCGCCGGCTCACCGACGACCGGATGGCCGAGGTGGTCGAGGTGCGGCGGGCCTTCGAGGTGGAGGCGGCCCGACTGGCCGCGTTGCGGCGTACCCCGCAGGACGTGGCGACCCTCGACGGCGCGCTCGCCGCCCGAGAGGCCGCCTGGCGCTCGGGCCGGGTCGAGGAGTTCGTGGCGGCGGACGCCGCCCTGCACACGGCGGTGGTCGCCGCCGCCCACAACCGGATGCTCGCCGAGCTGTACGCCTCCGTCGGGGCGGCGCTGCGCAGCACCATCGCGCAGGCGATGGGTGACACGCTGGAGCCGGAACGGTACGTCGACCACGGCCGGCTGGTCGAGGCGATCCGGGCCGGCGACCCGGCGCGGGCGGCGGCCGAGGCCGGCGCTTTTCTGGAACCGCCACCCGGGGCATAGGTTGTCCCGGACTACCGGACAGACAGCACGGGAGCACGGATGTTCAAGGGCTTCAAAGACTTCATCATGCGCGGCAACGTCGTCGACCTCGCGGTCGGCGTCGTCATCGGCGCCGCCTTCACCGGCGTGGTCACGCAGTTCACGGAGAGTTTCCTCAAGCCACTGATCAAGCTCATCGGCGGCGGCAGCGAACTCAGGTCGGGCACCTGGAACATCAGCGGCGTGCGATTCCCCTGGGTCAACTTCGTCAACGCCGCCATCACCTTCCTGCTCACCGCGGCGGTGCTCTACTTCCTCGTGGTGTTCCCGATGAACAAGCTGGCTGAGCGGCGGCAGCGGGGTGAGGAGCCGCCGCCGAAGGCGCCCAGCGAGGAGGTCAAGTTGCTCACCGAGATCCGGGACGCGCTGCTCGCCGGCAACCAGGGCACCCCGGCCCAGCGGGGCGCGCTGGACGACGTGCTCGGTCGACGCACGGAGCCACCGGCGCCGCGCTGACTCGCCACGCCCTCGCCGGCCCTTGCGGGAATCCCACGGGGGCCGACTTCTTTCGTACGCATGTTCGATAGAGTCCGGCCATGGAGCAGCGTAGGCACTGGTGGAACGGCAAGTGGGGACGGCTGGCCCGACGGGACGTCTTCCTCCGGGTGGACGGCGACCGGTGGCACGTCGAGCAGCGGGCCGGTGGCGCCGAGGGGGCCTCCCAGTTCTACGAGTACGCCAGCGTCGAGGAGGCCGAGGAGACCGTCCGGGCGCTCCTGGACGGGACCGACGTCTGGCGGGAGCTGTCCCCGCGCCCACCGAGCGCCTGGGCCCCACCGAACGGCGTTTAGCGCCGGGCGGGGCCGGGAACCGCCCGAACATGAAGCAGCAGGCGATCCTCTCCCAAGTCACCACGGGCATGCCGGTGGTGGACGCCGTGGGCGTCGAGGTCGGCACGGTCGACCTGGTCCAGCGCGGCGACCCCAACGCGGTGGCCGTGCAGGCACCCACCGCCGACCCGGGCAGCAGCATCGACGAGTTGATCGAGGCGGCGGCCGTCGAGGAGCCGGACGTGCCGGCCGACCTGGCCGCCCGACTGCTGCGCACCGGCTACCTGAAGGTCACCACCGAACTGGCCCGCACCGGCGCGGTCTACGTGCCAGCCGACCAGATCGCCGCGGTCACCGACGGTCGGGTACGCCTCGACGTCCCCGCCGGTGACCTGCCGCCCGAGGAGTGAGGAACGGGGTTGCTGAGCAGGATCGCCGGCTTCGATGTAGTTGACAGAGCTCCACACTTCGACCGACCTCGACCGGAAGACCATCGCTAGGCATGCAGCCAACCTACCGACCATCCACAGCATGAAGGGCTGGTGGACACTCACCGGCATCCTGTCCTGGATGGACGTCGCGCGGGCGGCGTGACCGGATCACGGTGGGGGAAGTCGATGAAGCTGCTGGAGACCCTGCTGACGCAGCTGCCGGCGCTGATCGGTGTGGTGGTCGGCACCGTCGGCACGATGATCGCCACGACGGTGGCCGAGCGGGCCCGGTGGCGGCGCAACCAGACGGTGCGCTGGGACGAGCGGCGGTTGGACGCGTACGCCGACTTCGCGCGCGCCGTCAAGGAGGTGCACCTGCTGGCGCTGGGGATGCTCAGCGCCCACCGGCCCGGTGCCAGCAGGCCGGCTCTGGACCGCGAGCAGGGGCTGGCCCGGTTGGCGGAGGCAGCCGAGCGGCACACCCTGACCTGGGAGGGGGTCCTGCTGCTCGGTGACGAGGCCACCGTACGGGCGGCTGCGGCGTGGCGTCACGCCGTACGGGCGCTCGAACGGGCGGCGCGAGCGTTGCCGGACCTCCCGGACGACCTCGGGGCCCTGGTCCAGCGGGCCGACGAGATGCGCGACGGGTTCTACCAGGCGGCGCGCGGCAGCCTCGGGGTCCGGGGCGGCACCGTCGACCAGTCCCGGCGACCGGCCGAGGTTCCGGTGCCGGCCACCCGCCGGTGAGGGCCGCGCGGCCGATGGTGGGCATCGCCGCCACCGGCTGAACGCCGACGGCGGGCTACCGTGCGGAGCCGCGACCGGTGGCCGCCGAGGTGGACGTGACGGTCGCCCCTTGCGCCCGACCGCCGTCGGCGTCGGCCGGCGGCCCGGCGGGCCGGTCGCGGCGGCGGAAGAGGAGCAGCATCAGCCAACCGGATACCAGCCCCCAGAATGCGCCCCCCACTCCGAGCAGGCTCACTCCCGAGGCGGTGACCACGAAGGTCACCACCGCCGCCTCCCGAGCACCCGGGTCGGCGACCGCCGCGGCGACCGCGGTCGCCAGCGCGCCGAGCAGCGCCAGCCCAGCCACCGCCTCGATCAGCACCGGCGGAGAGAGCAGCACCAGCGTGGTGGCCACCCCGGCACCGAGGCCGAGCAGGGCCATGCCGATCCCGGCGGTCACCGAGGCGATCCACCGGCGCTCCGGGTCGGGGTGGGCGTCCGGGCCGGCGGCGAGCGCCGCGGTGATCGCCGCGAGGTTGACCGCGTGCCCGCCGACCGGGGCGCCGAGTACCCCGGCCAGGCCGGTGACCCGCAGCGCGGGGCCGAGCGGCGGTTGGTAGCCGTAGTTTCGCAGCACGGCCGCACCTGGGACGTTCTGCGCGGCCATGGTGACCAGGAAGAGCGGCACCGCCAGACCGACCAGCGCCGCAACGGTGAACGTGGGCGGGGTCAGCTCGACCACCGGCCGCAGCCTGTCCACGCTCCCACCCGACGTGGTCGACATGATCGCCACGGCCGCCGCCACCAATGCCCCGGGCACCGCCCAGCGCCGGACGAAGCGGTGCAGCACCAGCCAGACGACGATCACCGGTACGGCCAGCCGGGGCACCGCCACCAGCGCCCGTACCGGGGCGGTGCAGAGCGGCAGCAGCACCCCGGCCAGCATCGCCGCCGCCACCGGGCCGGGGATCGCGGCGACCGCCCGGCCCAGCGCGGGGAACAGCCCGGCGGCCACGATCAGCAGCCCGCAGACCAGGAACGCGCCCACCGCCGCCGGCCAGCCACCGGGCACCGGCCCGGTGGCGACCAGCAGCGCGGCACCGGGGGTGGACCAGGCGGTCGCGATCGGCATCCGGTGCCGCAGGCCGAGCCAGAGCGCGCAGCCGCCGGCGGCGACGCTGACCGCGAGCAGCCCGGAGGCCGCCTGCGCCTCGTCGGCGCCGACGGCGCGCAGCCCGGCCAGCACGACTGTGAACGAGCTGGCGAAACCGACCAGCGCGGTCACCACCCCGGCCAGCACCGGTTGCAGTCGCTGGGCCATCTCACCCCTCCCAGCCGTTCCGTTTACGGAACGGCAACGTGTAGCACCATAGCGGCTATGACCGGAGCGCGACCAGAGCAGCGGCGCCCCTCCGACGCCGACCCGGACGCGGTGGGACGACGGATCCGGGCGCTGCGCGAACAGCGGGGCGTCTCGCTCTCCACCCTGGCCCGGACGGCGGGAGTGGGGAAGGCCACCCTCTCCGCGCTGGAGAACGGCCTGCGCAACCCCACCCTGGAGACGCTGTACGCGATCACCGCGCAACTCGGCGTACCGCTCGCGGCGGTGTTGTCCGGGCCGGCGACGACCCCCACCGTGCAGGGCGCCGCGGTCACCGCCACCCTGCTGGAGTCGTTCACCGACACCGACGCCAGCTACGAGCTCTACCGGCTCCGGGTACGCCCCGGCGCGCAGCAGCTCTCCCCGGCCCACCAGTCGGGCGTCACCGAGCACGTCACCGTTTTCTCGGGCGTACTGCGGGCGGGCCCGGCGGACGCGCCGAGCACCGCCGCCGCCGGCGGCCACCTGAGCTGGACGTCGGACGTCCCGCACGTCTACGCCGCCCTCGGCGACGAGGAGGTCGCCGCCAGCCTGCTGCTGCGCTACCCCCGCCGTTGAGCCGACCCGTGCCGCCAGCCGGCACGCTCGACAGTGGAGCGCAGATCATTTCTTCACTCCGGGGGCCGCGCGTAGAGACGACGGCCGGGTGCATCCGGCAAGCTTGTGACATGACGCTGATCCTCCGCTCGGCCATCCTCAACGATGTCGGCCTGGTCCGCACCAACAACGAGGACTCCGCCCTCGCCGGTGACCGCCTGGTGGCGGTGGCGGACGGCATGGGCGGGCTCCCCGCCGGCGAGGTGGCCAGCGAGATCGTCATCCGGATCCTGGACGAGCTGATCCCACCGACCGTCCCGAACGACGCCGCGGAGGCGCTGCGCGCCGTCGTGTCCACCGCCAACCAGCGCATCCGCGCCGCGATCGCCGCCGATCCCGCTCGCGACGGCATGGGTACGACGCTGACCGCCGGCCTGCTCGCCGGGGACACCCTGGTCCTCGCCCAGGTCGGGGACTCCCGCTGCTACCTGCTGCGCGACGGGGAGCTGACCCAGCTCACCCGGGACGACACCTTCGTCCAGGCCCTGGTCGACCAGGGTGCGCTCTCCCCCGACCAGGCCCGGCACCACCCGCAGCGCTCCCTGGTGACCCGGGCCGTGCAGGGCGCGGACGCGCCGCCGGCGATCGGGGTGCTGACCCTGTTCGTCGGCGATCGGCTGCTGCTGTGCAGCGACGGGCTCTCCGACTACGTGGAGGACACCGCCATCCACTCCGCGCTGACCACGTACGGCGACCGGCAGCAGTGCGGCGAGCAGCTGGTGAAACTGGCCCACCAGGCCGGCGCGCCGGACAACGTGACCGTGGTGGTCTCCGACCTGGTCGAGGTGTGAGCCGACAACCGAGTTGCGATCGGCCGCCGACCGGGTTGGGATGAGTGATGCCCATCCGCCGACTGGCCGCCGAAGAGCGCCTGACCACCAGTTTCCCACTCCAGGCGTACGCCTTCGAGGCGTCCCCGCCGACCCGCGATCGGGTCGAGGCGTTCCACCGGTACCTGCCGTACAACAAGAGCAACCGGACACTGGTGGTCGAGGAGGGCGGCGAGACCCGGGCGGCGGCCAGCGCCATCCCGATGCGGCAGAACCTGCGCGGCCGGGTACTGCCGATGGCCGGGGTGGCCGGGGTGGCGACCCATCCGCTGGCCCGCCGGCAGGGGCATGTCCGGGCGTTGATGCACCAACTCCTCGACGAGATGCGCGACGAGGGGCATCCGCTGACCGCCTTGTACCCGTTCCGGGCCGGCTTCTATGAGCGGTTCGGCTACGTCGGGCTGCCCCGGCCGCGTACGGTCCGGTTCTCCCCGGCCGACCTGGCCCCGCTGCTGCGGGCGGAGCTGCCCGGCGAGGTGACCTGGGAACGGATCGGGGCCGGGTACGCCGGTTTCCGGTCGTTCACCGAGCGCTGCCTGCGGGAGCGGCACGGCTTCGCGATCTTCCCCGAGTTCCGGGCGGTCGGCCTGCGCGACCGCGACGACCGCTGGCTGGTCTCGGCGCGGGTCGACGGCGCGACGGCCGGCGTGCTCACGTACCGGATCGACGAACACGGCGGTGAGCTGCACGGCGACGACCTGATCGCGGCCAACCCGTACGCCCGGGCACTGCTGTTGCAGTTCCTCGCCCGGCACGTGGACCAGGTGGAGCGGATCAGCGTCCAGATCGCCGCCGACGAGCTGCCCGAGCTGTGGCTGACCGACCTGGTGCTGCACGTCGAGGCCCGGGTGTCCCGGCCCGGCTCGTCCGCCCCGATGGCCCGGCTGCTCTCGTTGGACGCGCTCACCGGGTTGCCGGCCGGCCCGGGCCGGGTCCGCGTCGAACTGGTCGACGACCGGTGGCTGGGTGGCAGCCACCTCCTCGACGGCACGACCGGCCGGCTGGAACTGACCTCCGGCGGTTCCGTCCCGTCGGCGACGCTCACCGCCGCCGGGCTCTCCGCCCTGGCGTACGGGGTCCTCGACCCGGCCGAGGTGGACGTCCGCGGGTTGGGTCAGGTCGGGCCCGAGGCCGCGGCCCAGCTGCGGCGGCTCTTCCCGCGCGAACTGCCGTACCTGTTCGCCGAGTTCTGAGCCGGTTTCGGGGTGACCGGTCCGGGTACGGTCCCCCGACATGCCGGAGTGGGTGCAAGCGGGCGGGTGGGGGCTGCTGGCCGGTTCCGCCCTGTTGATCGGGGCGGGCGCCGGGTGGTTCGCCCGGGTTCCCCGCACAGTCATCGCGTCGGTGATGGCGTTCGGGGCGGGCGTGCTGCTCTCCGCCGTCTCCTTCGAGCTGATCGCCGAGGCGCACGAGCGGGGCGGCCTAATGCCGACCGCGATCGGGGCGATCGGTGGGGCGCTGGCGTACACCGGGGCGAACCTGCTGCTGGCGCGGCGCGGCGCGCGGCACCGCAAACGCTCCGGGCAGGCGCAGCCCTCGGAGCAGGCACAGCCCGGTTCCGGATCCGCCATCGCGGTGGGCGCGCTGCTGGACGGCGTACCCGAGTCGGTGGTGATCGGGGCAAGCCTGCTCACCGGCGGCCCGGTCAGCCTGGTCACCGTGGTCGCGGTCTTCCTGAGCAACGTGCCGGAGGGGTTGTCCAGCGCCGCCGGGATGCGCCGGGCGGGCCGCAGCGGCCGGTACGTGTTCGGGCTCTGGACGGCCATCGCCCTGATCAGCGGCGTCTCGGCGCTGGCCGGCTACGCTCTGCTGGGTGGGACGCCGCCGGAGGTACTGGCCGTCGTCACCGCACTGGCCGCGGGCGCGATCCTCGCGATGATCACCGACACCATGGTCCCCGAGGCGTTCGAGGACGCCCACCTGCTGGTCGGCCTGATCACCGTCCTCGGTTTTCTCTCCGCCTTCGCCCTCTCCCACACCTGACCTCCCCCCGCGTCCGGTCAGGGTCAGTAGGGGTTGGTGGTGCCGGGCGGGCGGGACCTGAGC